>NZ_LZHO01000081.1:0-65511 GCF_001690895.1 Gilliamella sp. Nev5-1
CAATAACGGACAGATTTTGCAGGTTGTTGCATCAGAATGATAATGACGATAACCTTCCCTGCTGGTAGTTTTATATATTAATGTTTGCCCGTTTGGGCAAGTATAAGTATCGTTTTGACTGTTATAAATAAACTGCTTTTTTCTGATGGGATTCGCACCATGGGTGGGGCGGCGATAACCCAACACCGGATATATCTGCTCTGCCAGCAGTAAATGGCAAATGGGAGCCGTAAAATAACCCGCATCAAGACCGACACCAACCGGATTAAAGCCAAACCGCTCTAGCTGGCGTTTTAATCGAGCCATGTAAGGCTGGGAATCATGGATATTTCCGGCTGTGACATAGGTATCGGTAATTAAATTATGTTTGCCATCAACCGTTCGGTGATCTAAGTAGAAGAACCCTTTAGGCTTGCCTTCCCGATGCATAAAGCCACTGTCCGGATCTGTTGTACTGACTTTAACCTCCTTGTATTTCTCTACCGTCGATGGCTTTAAGGCTTTTTTCCGTTTAATTCTCTTTCTGCGTTGATGGCTTGATTAAGCGCATCAATATATTGACTGGGCTCAACAATACGCTGCTCATTACCTGCTTTGCCTTTATTGGCATTTGCTTTTAGGTGAGTACTGTCCGTATATAAAACCCGACCACTTATCAACCCTTTGGCAATGGCCTGCTCAACAATATTATCAAAAATCTGTTGATAGATTTCACTGTCATTAAACCGACGGCGACGATTTTGGCTGAGTGTTGAGGCGTCAATCACTTTTTCGGTTAATCCCATTCCCAGAAACCAGCGGTAAGCTAAATTGACCTGAATTTCCTGAACCAGACGACGTTCACTGGGGATACCGAAAAGATACCCCAATAGCATGATTTTAAACAGTCTGACCGGATCTTCTGCCGGACGACCGTTATTAGGGCAATAAAGTGGTGCTACCGCTTCTCGAATAAATTCAAAATCAATGACTTTAGCTATTTTACGAACAAGATGATTTTGGGGGACAAGCGCATCTAGCGAGATTTGCTCTATTTTTTCTGGTGTCGCTGGAGTTGGTTTTTTTAGCATAGAAGAACTTCTCTTATAATGGACTCCTCTCTATTAGATCAAAGAACTCGCCAAAAAGCGAGTTCTTTGTCATCAATCTGACCAGACGCATGTCTGGTTTTTTTATTCAATAAAGTTATAACTACCTATAAAAATGTAACTATGGCCTAAATTATGCTTTTTCAGAAAAATTAAAATTCTTGTCAAAAAGTTTCAGGTAACTATGCGTTTGAGTATAAAAAATGGATTGTTAAGTTCTCTTTGATTGGATATTTTTTATATTAGACAAGCATTTGTGCTGTTTTAGATACAAAAACGCATGGCTTGCCAACTTTGTTGGCGTGTAGCCACTTAAATTAAAACAGATTTCTTTGTTTTTTTTTAAACTTAATTGACTCTTAATTCGTACAAGAATTAAAAACTCAGAACTAAAAGCTAAGGATAAACGCACACCCCGTAATAGTTACCGATAGGGTCAGCACGGTAAACCCGACCATTGTACGAGTATACATGAAATAAACGCTCCCCTGTTACATCACTTGTCCAATAGCTAAGGTTACTAAAGCCTGAACCACTATAATTAGCTAGGCGAGCCCACTCACTAAACAAACCGCCACCAATTCGGCGATGGTAATTATTGCCCCTTGATGAAGGTGTGGCACCAACTGCATTTTGACAACTACTACTACCATCACAGGTTGCATTGGTGACGTCTTTGACTTGTATAATCCGATAGCCTATGCTTGAACACCAAGCTTCTTGGTTGGCAGCTTCAGCTGTTCTAAGCCCACGGTTAACAAACCACTTCTTCAATTCAAATCCATATTTTACCACCTCTTTACCACTACTATCGTATCCCTTTAGCTCGAATATTTGCGGTAAGTTTGGTATTCCAGCCTGAAGCGGCCCTGGTAAGTCAGCGTTCTGTTCATTTTTGGTTGACGCAGGTCCTGTTAAAGTAACGCGCACAGTTGTCCCATTCGCATCGGGTGTCATGGTAGCAGTTATACCACCTTGAGTGATTGATGACCAAGTTAGAGAACCCCTTCCTCCTATGTCTAAATCAAAGTATAAACCATTCGCACCAGTAGTAGGAAAGTTACTAGCGTATGATGATGGGGTAGTTGCTTGGGGAATAAACCCTTTTCTTGTATCCCACATTTCAGCAGGACCGGCATATCGACCTATACTTTCTTGCAATTCTGGTTTGGCATAGCAAACTTTAGCTGACGATTCTGGGGTGAAATAGTAAGTTACAGCATCCACACCAAAAATAGTTTGATTTGGCACACCATACCGCGTCTTTAAACTGCCATTGGTATTGCTTAATTCCATTTTATAAGGTGCATTGCAAATATCTAAAATATCAACACGACTAACTGTTCGATTATTTTTATCCTTGATCCGAACCCTTAACCTGCCTGTTGCCGTTATACCTCTTCTCCCCTGCCCATCACCATCATTATCACCCCAATAGTTATACGGGGCTCTAACGAGTGTGTTTAAACTTATTGAGTTCCTGGTTGTTGGTAAAAACATGAGAACATTAGCAAACGTATCGCTGGCACTAGGTAACACTATTGGTTTTGATAGTGAAGATGTATTGCTCATTGGTGAGATTACTGTAGCATCCGATAACTTGATACTTAACAAACCATCCGTCTGAGTAGCTTTGGTTATACCGCCATCAAATGTTAAATAAGGAGCGGTACCTTCAATGATATTTGAAGTACTGGCTGATAACATTTTTGCATTTGCTACACACGTTAACAACAATGGTACTAATGTAAAAGAAACTTTAAATAGCCATAAAGTTAAACTAGATAAACGCGATAAACGTGGCTGTGATAGCTCCGCTAATTGTAATTGCTGCTTCAGGCTAACATTTAGCGGTTTACGAAAACTAATTAGCAAGAATAAGTGGCAATCTTGTGTATGTGTATTTAATAAGTTTAGGGTAAAAAGGATACCGAAGCTAAATGTCTTATTTAAGTAGTATTTAGAAATGCTTAAAACATAATGCGGCCAGATCTGTAGGCTATAGTTATACTGCATAACATCCTGTATATCAATTGTTTTGTGTTTATTTGATTTTTATAATTATTAGCTAATAAATTAAGCCAAATTAATCTGTTAATATAAAAAGTATAACGCTTTAAAAAAATTTAACCACCCTTTTATAGAAAGATTAATAAATAATGTCAAAAAGTTTAGGATAGATGTTTGAGTATAATAATGAATTTTTTGGGAACTGGCTTTTATTCTGGGGAAAGCGCTTTTGCTGTCTATTTGCAAAAGAACAAACTTGTATGATCTGCTGGTTCAAGGCCCGGCCTAATGCGCGGTGGGCTTGTTTCTTGGATGGATTGTCCTTTATTTGCACCATAAGCTTCGCACACTACCTCAGGATTAAGAACTAAGCATCAAATACTAAGGAGTGGTGCAAAGTCCATAGTAATTAGTGTTATTCGGCAAAGCATTGTGGTTGCCCAAATAACCACCCCATGAAAACAGAGAACTGGTAGTCACCACCAGCAGCGTCACTTGGCCAGTAGTAGTGGTTCTCAAAGCCCGCGCTGGTGTAACCCCCCGTATCGCCTCACTTCGCGCAGAAACCAGCCCCTATTTGACGCTAGTAGTGATCACCAATTGAGGGCGATGAACGTAAACAGCCGGTTGAATCTTTTGAAGAAGCCATTGATTGGTTAATTAAAGAGTCTCGTCGTGGCTTAACTATTCAGCGTTATAAAGGGCTTGGAGAAATGAACCCAGAACAATTATGGGAAACCACCATGGATCCAACCAGGCACCGTATGTTACAAGTCACCATCAAAGACGCGATTGAAGCAGATCAATTGTTTACAACCCTTATGGGTGATGAAGTTGAACCTCGACGATTATTCATTGAAGAAAATGCTCTTAAAGCAGCCAATTTAGATTTTTAAAGGTTACGCTATTTTAATATACAACATAAAAGACTAGGCAGGTGCCTAGTCTTTTATTGATTAAAACAAGAAAAATAACAAATTGAATTAAAAATTTATAAAAAAAGAATCTTGTTAAAAATTTTTAAGTAGGTATGCGTTTCAGTATAGAATTCTTTTTGATCCTTTTATCTTTATTTCGAAACAACGCTTATTGTTGTTGATTAACATTAATAATAAGCACGTTATTCTTTAATATTATCATTCGTGCGTGCGTCTCCATTTTAAGTTAAGGCAACTTCTTTAATGCTTAGCCTTAATTAGCTGATAATCCTGCTTGTCAAGCTAATTATCATCACGGATAGATACACAACCCATTGTTGTGGTTGTAAGGATAATCTCCATCAGCAGAACCAGCAGTTGAATCGATACGAAATCTCCATCCTCCATAGGGATCACTCGTCCAGAACCAAGCATTTGCAATACCAGCACCTTTATAATGGATTATATCCCCCCACTCAGAGAAAAATCCAGCACCGATTTGACGCTGATAATGATGGCCACTTGATGCTGGCGTGGCACCAACTAAACTTCGGCAGAACATAGTTTCGTTTGCCCCTGAGCAGACCGCATTAGTAAAATCTTTTGCTTGTGGAAGACGATAACCTAAGCTAGTACACCAATTTTCAGTTTCGATGTTGGTTGCTGACCTTTCACCACGGCTGACAAACCACTTCTGTAACACAAATCCATATTTTATCACTGCTGCACCGCTACTATCATAACCAACTAACTCAAACGTTTTTGGTAAGGCTGGTGTGTAAATTCGAGCTGGGTTTGCCTCCTTTATTTGATCATTAGTTGCCACAGGACCTGTTAGCAGAACTCGCACACGGGTGCCATTCGCATTGGGTGTCATAATAGCCGTTATTCCCTCATGGGTAATGGAAGGCCAAGTCAATTGGGTACCTTCCGATATATCTAAATCAAAATATAAGCCATTTGCGCCCGTGGTTGGGAAGTTAAGGTTATATGATGTCGGTATTATAGATTGAGGAAGAAAGCCCCTGTTTGGCTGCCAAATATTAGCTGGACCAGCAAATTTCCACCCATTAAAGCCTGGTTCATTATTTCCGCCAAGCCTCAAATTAGGCTTAGCATAAAGAACGGCTGGTGATGATTTTGGAATGATGTAGTAAGTCACTGTGCCAGCGTTAAAAGTACTACGATTAGGTACACCATACTGGGTACTTAAACTACTATTTGTATTACTTAACACTACTTTATAAGGCGCTCTAGCAATATCTAAAGTATCAGCGCGACCAACTACCCGATTATTTTTATCTGTAATATTAACGGTTAAGCTACCCATAGCCGTTACGCCATTAACCTCCTGCCCATCACCATCATCATCACCCCAATAATAATAAGGCGCATCAATAAGTGCTTTTAACTCTATCGTATCAGTTGTTGATGGTACTAACATGCCAACATCGGCTAAAGTCTCTCCAACACGAGGAAGTACGATTGGGTTTGTTGCTGAAGTATTAGTAATTGGAGTAATGGTAGTGCCATCTGATAAGGTAATAGCTAATAAATCTTCTGTATTTATCACTTTTGTTTTACCGTTATTAAACGTTAAATAAGGCGCACTACCTTGAATCGTGTTTGTTGTGGTAGCTGATAATGCCTGAGAATCGAACGAAAACGGCAATAGCAATAACGGCAATAATGTTATAGGGAATTTTACTAATATTAATGAAGTGAACGAGAAAACCTGTCTACAATAGTGATTTAATAGATTTAAAACATAAAGCTGCTGCATTCTATCGCGGTAATGCACAAAATACTCCTTTCTTCAATTAATTATCTGTTTTATTTAACTCTGTTATAGCTTTTGGCTAGTAAAATAAGTTAGATTAATTTTTAATCACCTGAATTATAACGTTTGAAAAAAAAATTGACTACTTTTCAGATTGAAATATTTGTAAGGATTTTTTAAGAATGGTTCCGCATAAAACATTAAATGACTAATGAACAAATAGTATTAGCCAATATTTATGCTTTTTAAATAGTTTGGAACAAACACGAGGTGCACCGAATGAATAGCTGACAAAACTAAATATTAAACGCTAAATCAAGTTGTGAAAATTTTTACTTGGATCTTGTGATAATGCTTAATAATTTATAAATAAAAAATAGATGATAGCATAATTATCAATAACCTATATCAATGAATTAGCTAATAAATCCACTATTTTTTGTGTTTTTTTATTGACATACTGGTCTATTAATTTTCAAATTTGAAACCGCTTTATTCATCTGTTTGATCATATCTTTTGGACTTTGAGCAATGTAAACTTTGCCACCAGTGGCATTAGCAATACAGTCTATTTTGTGTTCACCAGCAATATCAACGATATTAATTTTTAACCTAGGCTTTTGCGTAGCAATATAATTCGCTAAGGTGCAAATGTTATTTTTTGTACAATTATCTTCGCCGTCACTGATAATAAGTATATAGTCATCACGTTTTACACCATCTAGCATTTTGCTGGCTTTTTCTAGCCCGTTATATAAAGGTGTCCCTCCCCCTCCTGCTGCAGTTGGTGTTAATTTTTTAATTTTACGCTTTAGTGTTCCTCGGTTAGCATAATTATAAAATGGCGAAACATATGCTGCTGGGCAATTTGTTAGTGTCACAAGCGAGATATCAATGTTCGGTTGTATCTTATCAATGCTTGATGTAGCCACACTCTTACTACTTGATAAACGAGTTGGTAAGCGCGTCATTCGCTTTTCGTATTGGATTCTTTCCTGCTCGGACATATTCCTATAACCATAAGTCAAATATTGAAAATATTGCTCCACTTCTGATGGCGATTCATTCAATGTCACCGTCATGGATAATGAATTATCAAACACAATTGCCATTTTAGATGGATTAGGATCTTTATTCATCTCTTCTTTGGTTATACAGTTAGGTGGATTTTTTACCTTTGGTGCTGGCTCAGGTACAGGCACTGTCTCTGGTTTAGGCTCAAATGTTACAATTGGCGCAGGTTCTGATGTCGGCAAAAGATCTTGTGGTTCAACAACTGGCTCTGTTTTAGGTTCTACTTGTTTTGTTTCAACAGATGATGAAATAACTGGCGCTGGCTGCTGAGGGGCAACTGCCTTTTCTTTATCAAAGGGGTAAAATAAATACCAAAGGAAACTAGACAAACCAAGCAGAAATAAAGCTAAAAGTAAAAAATGCCACCAACGCCAAAACGGTTTGGGCACAATAACAGGAGCCGGTGCGGGCATAACAGGCTCTTCAAAGGCATTAATAATAACAGGATCTTCATTTATAACATAAATCTGATTACCTAAACTCTTAATTCTTGGAAGCCAAAACGAAATTAAACGCTGATCTTCATCACTTAAGATCATCAATTTAACAGCTCTTTCAATATCATTAATACGTGTTTGTAATGTCTTAGTTATTTGATTTTTATGCGACTCATCAGCAATACTATCAAGTAAAACAGGTTGACCTTCAAGATTAGTATACCAGCCAACATATTTATTGTTATCAATTAACTTTGGTGTTGCTAAAATTGAAAACGTACGATCAGTTAAATGTGACTTTAGTAATGGTAGTAAGGATTTATATTGTTTTAGTAGAGAAATCTTCTCTGAATTATTATGCTCAAAGACTGTTCGAGTTATTCGTTGCATTACTAATTTAATCCCTTACATTTTACCTTTACACTAAAGCTACATTAATTTTAAAACATACTCAAAGCAGAAATACAATTAATGCTATATGCATTTATATAGCATTATTTAAAAATAATTATTCGCATAGCGGTTTGCTAATATTCATACTTGAAACAGCATTGTTCATTTGTTCAACTATTTGTTTTGGGCTTTGAGCCACATAAACTTTACCACCAGTTTTCTCTGCCACACAATCAATTTTATGCTGTCCAGCAATATCCACAATATTTATTTTTAAACGTGGCTGTTGAGTAGCGATTTTGCTCGCCAACGAACAAATATTAGCTTTGGTACAGTTGTCTTGACCATCACTAATAACTAATATGTAATCATCACGGTTTACGCCATCAAGCATTTTGCTTGCTTGTTTTATCCCACTATATAACGGTGTTGCGCTGTTATCATCTAGTGGTTTTAACCGGTTGATTTTATTTTTTAACTTACTTCTATTATCATAACCATAAAATGGTGTAGTTTGTGCTACAGGGCAAGCTGAGAGTGTAACTAATGCTATATTAACGTTTGCTTGTATTTTATCAATGCTTGCTAATGCAACTTCTTTGCTACTTGATAACCGATTAGGCAGGCGTGTCATGCGTTTTTCATAGGCATCAGCGTCTTCTAGCGACATTGAATAGAAATCAGTGTTCAAATATTTATTAATAGAATCTTGAGATTCCATCAACGTCAATGACATTGATGCTGAATTGTCAAATATCATAACCATTTTAGGCTTGTCAGTATTATTGGCAATCTCTTCACGAGTAACACAATTTTTAGGTGCTGGCTCTGGTATCGCTTCAGGTTCCGATTTTACAACGGGTTGTTCCTCTTTAGGTGGCTCAACAACCGGATCTGGTTTCTTTTCATCAACAGGCTGAGTAATGGCGGGCTCAACATCAGCAATCGCAGGCTTTTCTTTTGCATATGGACAAAATAAATACCAAAGAATGCCCAGTAAAGCAAAGAGTAATAAGGCTAAAAGTAAAAAATGCCACCAACGCCAAAATGGTTTTGGTGGAATAACAGGAGGTGGCGCGGGAGGCAAAATCGGATCTTCAAGGCTATTAATGATAACGGGCTCATTATTAATAACATAAATAGGGTTGCCTAAGCTTTTAATTCTAGGTAACCATGATGAAATAAATTCCTGCTGCTCAGCAGTTATGGGCATTGACTTAACCGCTGCTTCGATATCGTTAATACGATCTTGCAATGTTTTTTCTATCTTACTTTTCTGTGATTGATTACAAATCTCACTCAATAAGACAGCTTGCCCTTCTAAAAGAGTATACCAACCAATATATTGATTATCGTTAATCAATCTCGGTATAGCTAAAATTGAAAAAGTACGATCAGTTAAATGTGGCTCTAGCAGCGCTAACAAAGAGTTATATTGATCTAATAAAGACATCTTTTCGGAATCATGGTGTTCAAAAGCTATCCGAGTTATTCGCTGCATTATTAATTTAATCCCTTATAGTTTAATTTTATACTAAAACTGTACTCATTTTGAAACAGGCCCATAAACAGAAATACAAATGGTGCTATATACATTTATATAGCATCATTTAAAAATAATTATTCGCATAGCGGTTTGCTAATATTCATACTTGAAACGGCGCTATTCATTTGTGCAACTATCTGTGCTGGGCTTTGAGCTACATAGACTTTACCGCCAGTTTTATTAGCTACACAATCAATTTTATGCTTCCCAGCAATATCCACAATATTTATCTTTAAACGCGGTTGTTGAGTGGCTATTTTGCTCGCTAACGAACAAATATTAGCTTTGGTACAATTGTCTTGGCCATCACTAATCACTAATATGTAATCATCACGGTTTACACCATCAAGCATTTTGCTGGCTTGCTTTATGCCACTATATAATGGCGTTGCGCTGTTATTATCTAGTGGTTTTAACCTGTTAATTTTATTTTTTAACTTACTTCTATTGTCATAACTATAAAACGGTGTAGTTTGTGCTACAGGACAAGATGAGAGTGTGACTAATGCAATATCAACGTTTGCTTGTATTTTATCAATGCTTGCTAATGCTACTTTTTTACTACTTGATAACCGATTAGGCAGGCGTGTCATGCGTTTTATATAAGCCTCGGCTTCTTCTGGCGACATTAAATCATCTGTATTCAAGAATTTATTAATAGCTGCTTGAGACTCCATCAATGTAAACATCATTGATGCTGAATTATCAAATATCATAACCATTTTAGGTGCGTCACTGTTACTGACAATCTCTTCACGGGCGATACAGCTCTTAGGTGCAACGACCGTTGGCTTTGAAGTTGGTTCTGAAGTTGGCTCTGATGTTGATTTTACAACTGGTTCAACTTCTTCTTTGCGGGGTTCCACAACAGGTTCTGGTTTCTTTTCTTCTACTGGTTGAGTAATGGCTGGTTCAGCAACTTGAGCCGCAGGCTTTTGTTTTTCATATGGGCAAAATAGATACCAAAGGAGGCCAAACAAACCAAGCAATAATAAAGCTAAAAGTAAAAAATGCCACCAGCGCCAAAATGGTTTTGGTGGAATAACAGGAGGTGGCGCGGGAGGCAAAATCGGATCTTCAAAGTTATTAATGATAACGGGTTCGTCATTAATAACATAAATAGGGTTACCTAAGCTTTTAATTCTAGGTAACCATGATGAAATAAATCCTTGCTGCTCAGCAGTTATTGGCATTGACTTAACCACTGCTTCGATATCGTTAATACGATCTTGCAATGTTTTTTCTATCTTACTTTTCTGTGATTGATTACAAATCTCACTCAATAAGACAGCTTGCCCTTCTAAAAGGGTATACCAACCAATATATTGATTATCGTTAATCAATCTCGGTATAGCTAAAATTGAAAAAGTACGCTCGGTTAAATGTGGCTCTAGCAGCGCTAGCAAAGAATTATATTGATCTAATAAAGACATCTTTTCGGAATTATTATGATCACACATAAACCTTGCTATTCGCTGCATTGCGTAACTGTTTCCTTTTATTTCTTCTACTGTTATAAAAAAGCGATTAAACAAAAATTTATATATTTAATGCCTTTTGCAACTGTTGAAGTTTTTTGTTTAACGTTTCTAACTCAACTTGCTTTTCAATTTGTGAATTATTTGAATTGTTAGCTTTTTTTAGTTGCTGTTCAATGTCTTTAACTTGAGCTTGTAGATCATCACGACCTTTAGCCTTTTGTTTAACTTCGTTTGTTAATTTAGTTAAATCATTTTTCAATTTTTGTTGTTGCGCTTGTTTTTGTTTAACACTTAATGAGGTATCGTTTTTCTGTTTTTCAATTGTCGCATAGATTTCTTTAAATTGCTGATTCGCTCTTACTTCATTTTCCAGAATTTGCTTTTTCTGATCGATCCGAGCTTGGTAATTTCCTGAATAATTACAGCTAATTTTATCCATAATACCAATGTTAGTATTAGTCGGATCGCACTGTTCGGGAGTTGTTGAACAACCAGCTAAAAAAATAAGCGGGCTGAGTAATAGAAGATGTGTTTTTTTCATAATTAGCTAACCTTAACTGCTGAACGTTGTTGTGTAACAAGATTAATTTGATTTTCAAGCACTGTAATTTGTTTATGTAATTGACTTATTTGTTTATCGAGTTTTGATACATTAACGCCTGATTGTTGTTCTTGAGAAGAGATTAAAACCCAATCATTTTCAACTTTTCTCATGCGTTTTAATTTATCATTTAAATAGGCAATATTAGCATCAATTTGCGTTAAATCATTTTTAGCTTGTCTTTTATTTAACGTATCTTTTTTGATTTGATTATTTAACACTTTAAGAGTCGCTAAATTTTTATTCAACACAGCTTTAGCTGTTTCGGTTACTGCTTGAACTTCGTAAGTATTTTGTTGAATGTCTTGGATGTAAACATCAAGGCGCATTTCGGCATTAGCATATTCAGCTCGTTTACTGTCAAGATAATAGTTAGCGCCCATCATCACACCACAACCAACCGCAGCTGATGCAATACAAACGCCAGCTTTTCCACCTGCTAACATACAACCAATACCGCCTAAACCCGCGCCAACAGCACAAGACTGCCATGCTGATTTACTAAAAAACTTAGCTGTGTTACTTTTTGTTAAAGCAGGGTCGGCATTTCTAGAGCTGACTCCTCCTCCGCCTTGGCAGCCAGTTAAAATAAGCGATACACACAAAAACAGCGTTACTATAATTTTATTCATCATCTTTTTCCTTTTATTTCATTGCATGTTTGTAGCCAAGCTGATCTCGCAATTTTCCCCGATTCAATATATTGATTAATATGTTTGAAATAGAGTTTTAAATAGTCACTCATATTAGCTTTGCCACTATTTTCTAAAATAAATTGAGTAGAGTTAACTTGATCATTAATAGTAATTTTCTCGTAATTTGACGCAGTATTAACAATAGTATCGGAATAATATTTCAATATAAAGTCCCGAGCATTTTTAGACTCATCAACAACTTGTTTCAAATTATCTAGCTTCACTTTTGAACACATATTGTCATCATCTAAAGTATCGCTTTCTTTTGGATCACAAACTTCATTAGCCATTGTTCTATATAAATTGTCATTATACTCAAATTTACTGCTTAAATCTGAAACATTCGCACACAAAAATGCACCTAACTGTAATGCTGACTGAATGGATCGATCTCGTTGTTCATCACGAGCTTGGTTAGCACTACGTAACAGTGTATTAAGTTGATTTAATTCTTTTTTTGTTTTCTCGTCTTCCACTTGTTTGGTGATTTTTTCAAGCTCACTAACAACATTAGCATTTTCTGAGCTTTCCGTTTCGCTACCTAATTGGTTCCATTCTTTTTCTAACTCTTTGATTTTATCACTAGAATTAATCACTTCTGTTGTATAAACCAAACGAAACCCAACATCTTTACTCTTATAAGCACCTTTATCATCATAAAAAGGTTTTTCGGTACGAAAAGCACTGGTAGTTGATGATTCAGGTGTCAAATAACTACCACCACGAACCGTCATACCGCCTTGTTGGCCATGATAGCGATCGAGTTTATTCATTCGAAACGAATCAAACATCATTTCGCTTGCGTTACCTAAGATATCAAACAAATCTAACGGATTAGGTTCAAGCCGTCCAATAAGTTGTAATTTTCCATTAGCCGACTTGGCACCAGAAAACCACGCATAATTTTCCAAATTCCCCATCATTGGGAACCGTGATTCACGAAATTCTGATTCAGTTACTTTCGAACCACCTCGTGCGGCATATTCCCATTCGGTATTATTCGGTAAACGGACATAACCATTAGGCAAACTAATTGATTTTAGCTTTGACCGGTTTTCAATTAACCAACGATTATATTTATTCGTAAAAGCTATAGCATCAAACCAGCTAATATCAGTGATAGGAAAAGAGAGGTTCACTTTAGGCATTGGGCAGGTGTCATTCATTACAGATTGATATTGCAATACGGTAATTTCATATTTACCTATCAAATAGTACCGCTCTTTACCTGCATCAGAAAAACTTCCTGCTATATAGTTGGGTGTCGCATATTCAGCAAAACCAAGTTCTTTTTGATTACTTCCTAAAATAACTTTGACATCATCTAACGATTTATTGGTAGGAGTAAATACCTTTTTCATCACTAAACTACCGTCACACGGCATGGGTAAAATGACATCATCTTTGGCTGGTTTGGGATTATAAAATTTACTGTCCCAAGGCTCAGCAAAGCTTAATGAGGGAAGTAAGCTTATTGCAGCCAAACCCCAATAAGCCAATCGAATACATTGGGGATAACTATGCTTCACGTAAGCTTTCTGCTGGTTGAATTTTAATAGCACGTCGCCCTCCTATAACCACAACGCCGCTTGATATAAATAAAGTCAGTAAAAAAGCAACGATAAGATGATAAAATTGTAATTGACTCACCACGGATTGTGAAATCAAATTTTTACCTAAAACTAAATTAAAGGCACTATTTCCTAATCCAAAAAGCACACAAGAGATAACAAAAGCTAAACAGCTTAAAATCATTGCTTGATTGATTAAATAAAGCATAATGCTTTTTGAACGAAATCCAAGTAATCGCATAAAGGCAATATCTTTACGTTTACGTTCAATATTCGATAAAAATGCCCCTGTAAATGACAAAATACACCCTAAAACAGCTGTAATTGCAATGACACTAAAAATAAAATTGAGCACTCGATCGATTGCTTGCATGTTTTCAATCGCGTTAGCTTGTGTACGCGTTTCTATATTTTTTTCTCGTAATTTAAAGGCTAATGGGGCGACATTATCTAGTGAATTGGCATAAATACGGGCTCGCGCAAACGAAGTATGTTTTGGTGGATTTGATTGCCCAGTAGACGTTAAAAAAATATCACTTTGGTAGCCATCATAAAAATCTTCCATGGCAATAAGTAAATCTAAAGAAACAAAAGCAGCTGCTCGACTATAACGACTCTCGGGAATAATACCTACCACATCTAATATGGTTATGCCTTTTTCCAGTTTTCCATCAAGCTGCCTTGTTATCACCATTTTCACACGACTACCGATAGTTGCTTGCATTTTTTCTGCCGATAATGCACTTAATATAATTTGATTTTTATTATTAAGCAAAGGCGTAGCTTCTGTTATTGGATCACCTGTAGCCGTAGGAATAATTTCGGCATTATTCACAAAATGACTCGCATCTTTCATTAAATCAGCTTGTGTATTTAATGAGCGTGTTAGAGGAATAACAAAAGCCGTTTCAGGCTGTTTTTTTATCCACTCAAACATTTCACTCGTGAATTGTAAATTACCAACGATTTTGACTTCTAAATTTTGTGGATCATTAAGTAATTGTTCTCTAAGTTGAGAAACCACACCATATTTTAAGCTAAATAACAATAATAATGGCGTAATCACTGAGATCACCGAGGCGATAATACAAAACGAAACTTTTTTGTCATACCATAAGTCAGCTAAAGATAAGCGAGTAACAAGTAACCATTTTAATATTGCTTTAGTCATTTTTTACACCTTATCTTGTAATGGTAAAAATACTGAGGATTGAGGGGAAGTTAAGTTAGCTGATAAAGTAAATAACCCTTTGCTTGCAATGCGTTGCCAATCGTGCGTTACAATCATCACAGCAATATTGTCTTGCTGAGCTTGCTCAATAATTAAATCAAAAAGTAAACTTGCATTATAGGGATCCAATGCCGAGGTTGGCTCATCGGCAAGTAATAACGCCGGTTTATGAATAATGGAACGAATAAAAGAAGCACGTTGCCTTTCACCAATAGATAACTGTTTAGGATATTTATTTAGCAAATGGTCAATTTTAAGTTTTTGCACTAAATAATCAAACCGGCTGTTATCCACTTTTTTTTGTAATAACTTCAATGATAATAAAATGTTATCACGAACAGTCAAAAAAGGCAGTAATCCACCTGTTTGTAACATAAAACCCAAATACTGAGCTCGAATATCAGCCAGCTTATCAAGCTGGTTTTGCTCGATTAGCGTTGCAATGTCGATTGCATAATTATCAACAATCAATTTATAGTGGCCAATTTCATCTGGTTTTAAAATCATTCCTACCATTTCAAGTAATGTGCTTTTGCCTGCACCACTATCGCCCTGAATAACAACAACTTCACCAGCTTTGACGGTTAGCTCAGGCAGGCAAACACTAAAAAAGGATTTACCTGTTGAGCGTAAAATAGATAACTGCTTAATAGTTAACATATGTCTAAGGCAACATTTCTAATGGGATAGGATAAACATTTTCGCGAGGGTCGCTACCTTCGGCTAATGAAATCCAACGATCGACATCGGCATTACATTTTTGATAGTAACGAATTTTACTATTTAAATTACGGATAAATTTTTCTTGTTCAAGCCCGCTCATGCTTTTCCAAGTATCTTGATCAAGCCCTGTCACATCACTTTTATATGGAATGTTATCTAGATATTCACCAAGCAAACCTAAGTCAGCAATTTTGGTCACCGAATCTGATTTTAATTTACTTGGATCTTGCCCCATCGCAGCAGCAACAGAGCGAAGCTGGGAAAACATATCATCGGCTGAAATTAACCCATCATTAGCCGCATTAGCAATTTTGCTGACAATATCACTCAAATCACTAAGTTGCGATTTAGTTAATAATATACGAGGCTCCGCTGTTGGAATCGTCGGTTTAACGAAATCTTTATCTGCAATCCAGGCTTTAAAAACGGTTGGCGCTTTAGTCCCCTTGGTATCGCCTAAATAAGCTAACTGCATGGCCTTACTGAGTAGCAATGCATCTTTTAACATGTCAGAATTATCATCTTTTGCATTAAGTGCATTGCCGACAGAAGCCTCGCCTTTATACGCAAGCTTAACTTGTTCTGATAAGGCTTTTGCCAGCAAGTCAACTTTTTGGCCAAACTGATGTACATCTCCCGCATTAACAGGATAATAAAGCGATTTATGAATGAAATCATTATAAGTTAGATCCGAATATTGCGTTGCAGCAATCTGATGATCTTTTTCACCACTTGGCGTTTTTAAATGTAGTGCGTAAATAGCTACGCCCTTATGCTGAGCTTCAAGTCTTAATTGCGCAGCATCCATTCCTGTACTAGAAAGTTTATCATCACCGGGAATTGCACTAGCATCTGTTATCAAAATCATGTAACGCGCGCCAAAGCTATTCCAATTAATATCATTTAATGCTTGAGCGACCCCAGCATAAGAATCTTCGGCAAAATATGCGGTTGATACAGAAGCTTGTTTAAGCGAAGCGCTTAGCTGTTTAAAATCCTCTTTATCTTTTACTTTATTGGGATCGGCAAAAAGTTTAGAAACAAATTCAAGTTTATCCGAGGCCTTTAAACTCGATCGAAATGAAACCAATCCAAATTTAACTTGATCTTGTAAATTTTCTTTTTCAATGTGCTGATAAACTCGCGTTACTGCTTCTTTAGTTCTTGAAATATAAGGATCCATTGAAATAGTGGAATCAATAACAAACACAATGGCGGCTTTAAATGGAGCAACTTGATTAGTGCTATCATCAGTAGTTTGGCCATTAGCTGGTTTTGTATTATTTTTTACCAATGAATCCTGTTTACTTACTGATGCTACTTCTAGCACTCGCTCATAAAAACCTTGCCCATTCATAACCTCTTCACCTTGTAAAATAGGTAATAAATAGAAGTTACTTTTAAAATCAACAAACTCTTTAGGCTCTTGAGCAACCACATCTGAAGCTGGCTTATTGGCTTTTAACGTGTCACGAATAGGCTTTAATAAAACCTCTGGCTTATCAGCATCAACAATAGCGGTTAATGCAGCCTTATCTTTGAAAAATAACAAAGGATCACGATCAACAGGGTTTGTAAAAACTAATGTCATTTGCATATTCCAAGCAACTGCACATGAATTATTAATCCAACCTATCGCTTTTCCATAAGAATCAGGCCCAACTTTAAGCCATTGCTGATTATTGTCGTTTTTACGTTCATAAACATAATAGCGTGAAAATGCTGGCACAGATTTGCCGGTAGGATCCGTAATATTATTTTTTAATTCACACGTTGGTGTGCTTAATACACGCTGATATAAGGTTTTTTTGCCTTCTTGTTTGAGCGGTTCAGCTGCCGAAGCTATCCAAGGTACACAAGCGAGGCTTAGACCAATAACGAGTTTTGAAATTGCTATTTTTTTCATATCCTTTCCTCACTATTTTTGCAATTCAGCTAAGCGATTTTTGGCTAAGGTATTATCAGGATCATGATTCAAAGATGTTTCATACCAATAAATAGCGGTTTCTTTATCTGCTTTAAAGCAACTATTATTTTCATAAAACTTCTCGTCGTACTCTTTAGCATAAAGTATAGCAATCTTCGCATTTTGCTGAGCTTGATTTGCATATAATCGTTGAGCAATATTACATTTTTCAGCTTTTTTAGCTTCAGTAATTATCTGAATAATTGCATCAACTTCTGGCTTGGTTTGTAAACATTGTTGAATAAAAGTTAAGTCATTGGTAAAACCATTATTTAAACTACATTGGGCACTAATTTGCACCGGTGTTATTGGTTGTGATTGCTTTTTGAAAAAGAAAAAATACCAAGTAGCAAGAGCAATCCCGATTAACATCATAAAACCAATTATAATAGCAACGATTAATCCTAAGCGGCTTTTCGATTTAACCGATTCAAGCGGTATTTCAGGTGCAGGCTCTGATATTGTTTCCGCTTCAACATGTTCAGCCAGCATTGTCTTCTCAGTATCCATGCTGGGCTCTTCAATTAATGGCGTCTCTTCTTCAACAGTAGATTCGTTTGCTAATTCAGGTTTTGCTATAACTTGTTCGTCATTAGGTAATGCTGCCTGCACATTTAATGCCGTTGATGCAAACACGGTGTCAGCAATACTAACAACCCCGCCATCAATATAATTCTCATTTTGTTTATCACGAATTTGTATAAGAAAACGAACCTGATTTCCCTGTGACAACAAAGTGTCAACCAACCATTCACTGACTTGCCCTGTTAGCTGTTCATTATCTACAGACATATTTTCAACTGTATGCCAGCTTTTTTCAGGAGCCCACTGATTCAAATCAGATAAATAGTACCCATCCTGATTACGTTGTATAAGCATATCAATTTCAGAACTGCCTTTCCATTTTTGAGCTAAAAACTTCGCAACACCGGGTTTATAACCATCTAATTCAATTCTTAATGCCATGATATCCTCTATTTTACACCCAAATTTTGAGCATCATTCACTCTATCGAGTGATAAGCCTTTTATTCAAAAAGGCTCATTTACTATATTTATTCAATACGTTATTATTTATTTTTAATTAATCTGCGATTGCTTGAAAAAGCCAAGAATTTCGCCTAATCGACTATTTTGTTCTTGACTAATTTCTCGCCCTGCATGGTGGCCTACATTTTCTTGCGCAAGCACCGCAAACGCAATAAACCAATCAAAGATCGCATACTGAGAATAATTTTTAGTATTATCGTCTAGCTTTGGTAATGAATGCGATGATTGAACATTAAATTCACTTAATGGTGAAGAAAATATTGGCTTACCTTGATTAACTTTGCTCATTGGTATATCAGTTACTTGACCTTGAATAAAACCTAACCAAGCAATAAAGTCTGCCAGTAAATTATGAATAGTACTAATTTGCCTAGACTCAAGATCATCACGTTTACTACCCATATTTTCATTATTCAAAATATGTTCACTTAAACTTGCTTCAAGTTTCATTCGATTCGCAGCAGTAATAAGTTCTTCTATAATAAAAGAAAGTGATTTTTGAGTAATTCCAAAAAACTGTAAAATATGTTTATCTAAAACGATATTTCTTAAATGCTCTAACCATGCCGAAAAAACCGTTTTTGCAAACTTTGATTCTGTTGTTAATATAGTTACTTGTTCGGTAGTTAACGATGAATTCACATCAGAAAATAGTTCAAAATCCGCATTTAATCCGAAATCATTTGATAAATTATCTAACAAATTATCATTACTATCTTGCTGTGTTTCATTTTCTATCGTATTAGAATGATAAAGTGCTCGAATTGTTTGATCAGGTAATTCAAACGTTTTAAGTAGTTCGCCCAATAATAATGCTTTATTTTGTAGTTCTTTAACAACATTAGCGATAACTTGTTTTTTCTTAACGAGCTCTTCATTACTATCTGCTTGATACCAAGTATCAAAACGCATATTAATAATGTAATCAATTTTTTCATTAAGCTGTTCAACAATCCGCTGTTGTTTAACTTCAGTTATAGCAACTTGTTCTAAGTATTGACTAATTCGCCCTATACCGCCATCATTGAGTTTTAGCATAGCATCCCACGCTTCCTCTGGCTGAAAAACATATTCTTTAATATCACTATTTTGAATAAATGTGCTTCTTAATACATTCATTTTATCTTGATAATTTTCATTATAAGCTTGTTCTTGGCAAGTTTTTGAATCGACATTTAAAAATGGCACATCAAATCCAGGTTTGCGAACTAAGAAGACATTATTAAATTTATGCTCGTTGGACCAGTTACTTAGCCAATCATAACTACCAAAGCGTTCTAAAATAGTTTGTTGTAGCAAACCGCCTTTACCCCAACTATTTTTAAGATTATCTTCTGATAGTGTTAATGAGGTACCAATACGTTTATCAAACATAGTGATCGCCCATAATAAACCAGCTTTTTTAGTGGCTCTTTTTTCAGCAGTTTCACCTTGAGTTTTATCAATCCAACGCTCAAGAACGGGACCCACATCATTAACATCAGATTGTTTATCTGACGGTGTGCAAACAACTAGCACGTTCATTTCTTGGCTATCCGTGTATTTTTCGAAAAGATAAGCAACTTTGCCTCGCAATAAAAGCTGAGCAATAGGGTTACCTTCTTTAACATCTGAAACTGAAACCAAGTTTAAGCGACCACGATATCCAGGAAAATCGAGCAAATCGACGTTTTCAAAGGTTGGCACTCTGGTTTTATTAACTAAAGGGAAGAGTAATTCAGCGGTTAGAAAAGCCAGTTGAGCTAAAGAGATATCTGTCGGCACTCCATTGAACGGCGTTATGGTCACTGATGAATCTTTATTAGTGTTCAATCGTTCAAGAATATCAACATTCATAATACTGTCAATTTGTGATTTAGTGCCATTATTATCTTTAACTAATACAGAAAGTGGCGCATACACAGTTTCAACATGACCTAAACTCGATAGTGTTGTGGCTAATTGAGTATAAATTGTAGTGAGCTCGGCAAGTCCACCCCACAAAATAGCCAATAACTCCCCTCGCTCAGCTATTGGTAAGTAAGGGAGCAAGAGGATGACTTTTTCCCAATATCCCCCTTTCAACTCATCAAGGGAATTACCAAAGTTTTCAGATAAGTAATCATAAAGATCAACAATATCGTCTTCGTTAACACCGCCTACATAACTGGTCTGTTTTTTAGTTTCTAAACGTTGAATCAACTGATTTAGCTGTACTAACTCAATTTTATTGGAGGCTTTTTGTTGATCAAAATCCTTAAAGTAAGCATTTATCAAGATTTTGACAATTTCTATCTCTTTAAATAATTTCAATTCTAATGGATAGTCAGGTATGCCACCTTTGGCAATACGGCTAAAGCGGGTAACAAGGCCTGTTGCCTCTTTGCCACTTCCGACTGGGTTAACGTGATCGATAAAATCGAGAACTTCATTATCCACAATGGTTTCAAGTTTACCATTTTCACCAGCAGCTAATGCTGAAATAAGATAAGATTTGCCCGCTTGTGATAACCCAAAAAAACCAACTGCAACAGATTTGGCAGAAACATCACCTAATCGTTTTGCACTATTACGCAAACGGCGCAAATCTAGAATTAAATTATCGGCTTCACTATTTAAACGTTTGGATGAATGACGTGTTTGATGCACCCATTCAATAGCCTTTGCGGACGCTTGATAGACCTGATCCCAAGATTTAGGAAGTTGTTCATTTAAGTTATTCATCGTTTTATCATTCCACTATCAAGCCAATATTGTGCACTAATTAAACCAGAGTTAACCATTGTGTTTAAGCTGAGTTTAATATCCTGATTTTTATTACAAGCCCGCCCGTCAGAGGCTTTTAAATCTTTAATATAAAAATTTTCAACCATTTTTTGTTTGTTATTTATACCTAAAGTCACTTGTAACACCACACCTTCAGCGCTCAATCGTTTAGCCACGTCACTATTTTCAATTGTCAAAATATAGATAGGCGATGCAGGCCAACGGTCAACTTCAAGCTGCCTAAATCCAAGCCTTGTGGTTCCTCTAATTTCAAATGATAGTTCAGGAAAATCATAATCAGGATTATCCAAGTCAATATCTTGGTAATAGACATTTTCCTTTTTAATCATATTCAGATTATCTAGCAGCCCAATGTATTTAACAGTTGAATATAAATCCATATTAGATGATCTAAAATAGAAATTAGGTAATCGTAAATTCTTGCTTAAAAAGCACAGCATAGCTCCCACTGCGGCTGTCGTTTTAGGATCATCAATACGTTCTTGTTTATGGAATGGGTACCAACTACCAGTGTGATATCCATGTAATGGTAAAATTCGCCCAGCAGGTATTGATAACCGTGATCGAAAATAACTTTGAATACCCGGTAAACGCGAAGGGCGACCAGTTAATAAAAGCACATCACATTGATAACAGCTAATAATTTCCGATAGTGCATCAAAGGTTTTACAAATATTGTAATAATCACCACGAATAAACAAATAATGAATACGTTTTAAGTTAATTTCGATAGTTAAATCAAGCACCGAAAAATCAGGATTGTTTAATGCGCGCTTAATTGGATCATTAATAAAACTAAGCACGTTATCCGTCATAATGTTATGGTGTAATAATTCCCTAAAGGTAGAGCGATACACATGTTGTTCTGCGTGTAACGGATCGTAAAGCTCATACGATTTTAATATTTGTAAGCCAACAGGCGTAAATAACTGTAAAGTAAGTTGCTGACGCAATACTGCATCTTGTATAGATAGTTGTTGCGAACCAATAATTGTGGATAAAATTGGATTCGGGTCAGCAATGCCCGATTGTTTTAAGCCATTTGTTAAAGCCGTTAACACGGTATCTTGGATAATATCAAGCAAGATATCATCGCCAGCAACTTTAAATCCATCACGAAAACGTTGTGTGGGTACGATATAGGCATTACTGCTATTGGTTTGCGCACTGACGCCGTAGTCTAATTGATAATCATTAATGACTAAATCGGTTGTACCACCGCCGATATCAACCGTTGCAATGGTCAGTTTTTGTTTATTTTCTTTGTCTGGGCGAATCATGGAAGCAATAAATTCTTCACTACGTCCATTATAATTATTTTGTGTCTCATTAAAAAGGTACACAACTTGACCGCACGTTGCTTCATCCCATTGAATATAAACTTCAGGAATATTTGGCCAAACACTTTTTAATTGCTCTGGATTATTGAAGTCAATATTATCATCTGAACTATCCCAACCAAGGCTTTTCCAAACTAAGCCGATTGCTTGGTATACACAGCTTTTGAATATTGCTTGTTCAGGCTTAGGCATCGCTGGAGGAATCGTTAAAATAATTGAACGTAAATTACGCGGTGTTTTAGCATGTTCAAGTTTATTACGTTGGGCAACACTATTGATTTGCATTAATGCGTGCATTAATACTTCGCAGAGCATAAATGTCATCAAAGAACTGCGAGAATATTTTGGATGGAAAACGGGCATTTTGCGATCATATTCTTCTTGAATATCATTGCTAAGAATGTGTAACGCTTCCCCATATTCATTAATTAAACTTGAAAAAGGCTCTGCGGTTGCAAACGGTTCATGATCGCTTTTGACATAATGAGAGTTAAAACGCCAACCTTGTTCGTATTTATCTTGATCCCACAAATAACGTTTTGGACTTGAAAGCCCAGTTGCCCCCTCATTACCTTCCCGCCTACTGGCAAGCCGGCTTGCTTCTTGACCAACACGAACAATACTTGGCCAACGAAACGTATCTCGTCGCCCACTTTGCAAAGAAAAATGCTCTTTACCAAAAAAGGTTTGGGAAAATTCTACTCGGCTTTCAAATGGTTCATTATAAATATGCTCTGGTTGCGTTAAATCCCGAATTTCAAGCTCATAACGATGGTTTAAACTATCTTTATCTTGAACATGATCTTCAATTAAAATCCCACAAGTGCGAGAGTTTCCTACATCTAAAATCATGTCAACAGGAATTGATTTCACCAAATCATTTTTAGTATTTGAGACAATTTTAATTGTTGGTAAATGTAATGAGTCGGCAAGTAAATGGATGATATTAAGATAATGACCATAATAAGCTTTGTTTTTCATCTCTATATTAAGATCATCTCTGTGAATTTTTAAGCGCTGGGGATCTCCCGCCAACTCTTGAAAAAGATCAATTAACCAATTGGTGATCCATTTTAGTTCTAAATACCAGGAAATGTGATCTGAACGATGTGCTAAACTAAATACGGCGCCAGTCATTACATCATTTTCGGTTGGTGCAAGGTAAGCCACATCTTGTAAATTAGCAAATACTTTTGTATCAAAAGCAAAAGTGATTCGATGTGTATTACCATCGGGATCTTCCCCCTCAGGAATACTAACAATTCGAACTCGGCTCCAGTTATGAGGTCCTTTATCAAAGCGTTCAGGCGGTATTGAGCGTAAAACAGGCACAGGTAACCAAATACCGTCGTATAATTTTAACGATTGCTCAACACTTATTTCTTGTGTTGGATTAACGGCAAATGTCGGATTATCTGGCGAAAAAAATTGACCATTATCCACATCTTCAATCAATCTAATCAGTGCGCCACTTTCGGAGGGATCAATAAAGTTACCATTAACTCTATTGCGCCAATAGTTATCTTTCCAATCAATTTTAAGAGCGAAGTCAAGAAACTGAATACCGCTATTCATAATAAGTGTCACTTCTTGACCATAATTGCGTAATTCTGGAAGCATATACAACCTTTATTGTTTTTTCATCGTTATTGGGAATGCAGTCCCATTATTATAAATTCCTTGGCAATTAGCTTTATTATCCTTGCCTTGTGTACATTGAATTTTTGGTAATTGATATTTGGTATTGTCACTACAAACAGCCTCAGTGTTACCTGTTATATCTAAATTAGCGTTTTTAATGCCAGTGCTAACATTACCTGTACATTTTACACCATCACTACGTGTTATAGTCACTTCACCATTGCCATCATTAAAGTTATAACTTAATTGCAATGGCTTGCCAGTAGCTTTATCTTGGATCCCCCCGTTTGCAGACCATTGACCATTTAAGAAATCGGTGGTTCCTTGCTTGATTGCATCAGTAGGCAAAGCTAAATGGTCAGCCTGATCAGCAGCTGAAGTCGAATCTGATTTATTATTTTTATCGGTTGGAGAAGTCGTTTGGTCAGTGCCATCTTGGCTATTTTTCTCTTCAACATTATCTTTTTGATCCGGATCGGGAACATTGGATTTTTCATTCTTTCCATCAGTTTTATCCAGATCTGGAGATGGTACCGGTCCATTTTCATTATCTTTAGCATCTGGTTTTGGAGTATTCTTATCATCATTTGTACTATCAGATGGTACAGAATGATCAACCGAATCGTCAGTTGCGTCAGCATTAGTAGGAACACGATTAATATTATTCGTATCACCTAAAGCTGTGTCATTTGGTATAACGTTATTGATCGCGCCTAACCGATTGTCTACAACCACATCTTTTGGCTCAGCTTTTAATGCAACGTTAGGCTTTTTCTCATCTTGTTGTTCATTTTTTTCTGCTTGATTAATTGGAGCATTTTCTAAAGACAAATTTGGATTAATCGATATTTCAGGTTTTAACCAACAACCACGTAGTAAAAACAATGCTAGCAAAAGTAACAATAAAGGTAATAATCCCAGTAACCATATCCACCAACGCTTCCACCATGGTTTATTATTAATAGGTGTCTGAGCTGGAGGCACCGTTGCTGTTGATGTAACTTTTTTTGCGGGTTCTAAACAATAGAATGGAGAATTAACTTGAGGCGTTTGTGGATAAACAAATCCCCAAAAAGTAATAACGGGTTTGTCATTAACGATATAAACAAATTGATTACTTGGAAAACGTATCGCCATCAAATTAGGCTCAGCGCTGTCGGCCTTATTTTTGGGGTCATAAATAAGGCGGCTAAAAAGGAGTTGATCCCCTTCTAAATTAGGATTACTCGCTAGTTGCTTACCGAAATTCATCACTTTATGTTCAAATTCTCTAAGCAATGTTAGTGCTGATTCTTGCTCAGACTCGCTAGCAGAGCTCCAAGGTACGATATAATATTGGCCATCAGGCTGGTCTGAGTCAAAAGGAATATACCAATCAATAATATTGCCTTGATCATTACGTTGGGGAATAGCTAAACAATCAGCATATTGCTTACCTAATTTAACTCTAAACATTTCGCGGATTTGAGTTGCAACGAGATAGGCAGCCTTACCATCATGTCCTAACATTTTGAAATCTTTGATATCACCACTTCGAAGTAATGTATTTGCCATATATTCCTTTTTATTCCTTAATTTTATTTATCTTTTTATAGGATTATATCAATTCTAACAGAAAAACTTGAATGTTGTAATTGGTTTGCTAGCCGATATTATGAGCTTTTCGTCTGTTTTTTGAATCAAAACATAAACAATTCATTATAAAAAAATAATAGGTTATATAAAAATTATTTTAAAAAGCCACGCGATTATCTGGTTAATTTTATCCAATAAGCGCAATTGCTATTATTTCTGTTTTATACTAAAACGTATGAATTATCCGAAACCTCTCTACAAAAATTCACTTTATAAACTCATCATCCGTTAAAACGCGTAATGGTTGCATATCACTTTCACCTTTTATAACCAATGTAGGATCTGACCGTAAACAAGCACCGCCATAATGCCCACCAACAGTAAAAGTACATAACTGTAGATACCGATCATCGACCTTAGGTAAACACCATAATTCTTGATAGATGTTTTCTTGTTTTGCAAATTTACCCTGTGTTTTATCAAGCACTTGTTCTTTACTATTGACTAATTCAATATTGCTACCCCGCCGTCCTGCAATCGGTTTAATAGCATAACCTTTTTTAATTAGGTTTTCATTAAGTTCAAAAGTCGATTCTAATAAGTAACGGTGGTTAGGGAATAATGACCATAACACAGGTAAAATAGCTTTATTACTTGGAATAACCGTCCATAATGGCTCAAAAACAGACACTTCTGGCCGTAACAATACATCAATTAATCTTACAGCATTTTCTGGATGCCCTGTACGAATAGGTAATCCAGCAACTTGTGCTTCACTTTCTTCTCGAAGCTGTTCTAAAACCGTTTCCCAAGCCCATGTTTTCCAGACACAAGTTACTTGACGGCCTTCATCATCCACAAGCCGCCCACGTTTATCCCAACATAGCCCATTAAGGCCCCGTAAAATCTTACTACTAAATCCAGCTTGAGTAAGGGCACTTTGCATAAATAGTGCATGATAATTTTCTTCACTATCATTGTCTTGCATGATATGAACAAAAGGTTCGGCATCACTATGCACCCAACAGTTAGCTAAAGAATTAAGTAGGCCACAACTAGGATCAGCTCCTCGGTTTAATCCCGCTTGGATTGCCCATTTTTGTAAAATATGCCCCGCTTCCGTATGGCAAGAGGCCGAATCGGCATTATATTCATAAACTTTAAAGCCACGCTCATCCATACAGAAATCTAATCGTCCAGTAATCATTTGATAACGGCGTTGCTGCCAAGAAAGACGTAATCTTGGCCATAATATTTCAGGAACATTAAAATTAATTAATAAATTATTATCCTTTAACACCTTGTCGGTAGCATGTAAATACATTAAATGTAACTCGTTTGTTGCCCGAATTAACTCTTGTTCCGCACTTTCTGAAATGGTGAAATAACGATATTGATCATCATGGCTAATCGCATGACCTGCTGCTAATACATACGCATTTTCTAATGGGTCTGATTCATTTAACCATTTTTTAGCAAATTGGCTTTCATTTTTAATATGAGCACTGTGGATTTCCAGTAAAGGCTTAGGAATTGTTGGTTGTGGTAAAGTATATTCGGTTTTGTCAGTTTGAATCATCCAACCTAAGATTTTCGTGTCATCAAACGTATCATGTAATTGATAGCCCTCATTGCTCACTGTCATTTTAAGTTCGCGCGTCCATTGTTGCCCAATGGGTAAGCGGGTATGTATTACATTTTGCTCAGCTATCCTAATTTTATCTTCAAACACTTCAGTAATAACAGCGACATGACCTGTTCTATCAAATACACCGCCATCATCCCATATCAATAAAGATCCTGCTTCTGGTATTTTTTTACTGCCATTAGCATACGCCTGTAAAGGTAAAATGGCTTCGTTAACAACTTGCCTTAAAAAGCGTAGTGAAAAAATTTCGTGAGCCATACCCACATCAGTAAATACAATACCGTAATTTAAGAATAAAAATCGCCTTGCAAATTCAACACATTGCCATTTATATCCCATATACTCATACCCAGAATAGCTACGAAATGATGCATCAGTCGGGTATTGGGTTCGATCCAATGTTTCATAATCAGAAGAATAAATGGCAACGCCACCTGGCGCATAACCTAATAATGTTCCGAAAGGTTCTTTATCGCTGAGCTGAGATAACATATTGTATTAACCTTATAGAGAATGAATAGCAAGATACATTTATCAAGCTGTTAGAATTTTCTTATCATAGATCAAATTATAGCCTTTAAAAAGCAATGTTTATATTTCATTACTTGAAGAAGACTAAATTGCCTATATATAGTGACTATTCTTAGTAGTCTTACTGATACATTGCTCCAATTAAGTGAGAAAAATACAATTATGCAAAAAACAAAATTAAATGAATTATTAGAGTTTCCTTGTTCTTTTACCTATAAAGTCATGGGAGAAGCAAAGCCAGAGCTGGTAGATAAAGTGGTATCAGTGATTCAACGCCACGCTCCTGGTGATTATACGCCATCAATTAAACCAAGTAGCAAAGGTAATTATCATTCTGTGTCAATTACTATTAATGCCACTCATATTGATCAGGTTGAAAATCTTTATAAAGAATTAAGCGAAATCGATATTGTTAGGATGGTTTTATAATATTTTATTTTTTATTAAAAATAGAGTCTTATTTCCACAAATAAGGCTCTCTATTGATTATAAAATAGGTTGAGTTGAATCAATACGATAGCTAAAAAATTGAGTAAAATCGATATTTTACCAAAAGAAAAAACATCAATAAAATCAATAGCTTTTCTGAATGTTTTTTTAGTGAAGTTTATGATATATTGGCTTTTAGTTTATTGTTGTATAAATAGAAAAATTAACCTAATGAATTAAAAAAGCGCAAGATAATGTTAACCCACTTGCACTTTTAATTGATAACGAATTATCCCAAAATTTTTGCTAATTCTTCGGTTACTTGAGCGACAGGCTGTGTTCCATCAACACGGAAATACTTTGTGCGTCCTTCTTTTGCTTCATGCTGATAATAATTAATAAGTGGTTTAGTTAAATCGTGATATTCAACAAGACGTTTACGAACAATTTCTTCACTATCATCTTTACGAATAGTTAATGGTTCACCGGTTACATCATCAACATTTTCGACTTTTGGTGGATTATGACGAATATGATATACACGTCCTGAACCAGCATGAATTCGACGACCGCTCATACGATCAATAATCACCTCATCAGGCACATCAAATTCAAGCACATAATCAACATTGATTCCAGCATCTTTCATTGCATCCGCTTGTGGAACCGTACGAGGAAAACCATCTAACAAAAAGCCATTTTTACAATCACTTTCAGCAATGCGTTCTTTAACTAAAGCAATAACTAGCTCATCAGTAACAAGCTTACCATTATCCATTAACTCTTTTGCTTGTAAACCTAATGGGCTACCTGATTTTACTGCTGCACGTAACATATCACCCGTTGAAATTTGGGGAATACCGTATTTTTGCATAATAAATTGTGCTTGAGTTCCCTTTCCTGCTCCTGGTGCGCCTAATAAAATAATTCGCATAAAATAACCTCTTATGGCTTTAAATATAGATACAATTTTCTATTCTGGTAAATAATGAAATATCACTTTACTGCTGGAGATTAAGCCATCAGTGTGACAAATATAGTTTATAGCGCCACAACCTTTAACCATTTGAGCACTCTGCTGGCAAATCGGGCAGACATACTGTTCTAGGTAATGCTGTTTGCAATGAGGACAGTCGTAATGTTGTGGCGACACAGTATTCATTTTATTATGGCATTTTGGACAAATACCTTCTTGCCCGCCATCAACGCTCTTTTTTGTTGTCATCAGCTATTTACGACCTCGTACATGTTTCATTAAACGGCGACGTTTACGTTGTTGAGAAGCCGTCAAACTATTCTTACGCCCTTCAAATGGGTTGGCACCTTCTTTAAATTGAATTCGAATTGGTGAACCCATAATTTTTAACGATCTTCTAAAGTAGTTCATTAAATAGCGCTTATAAGAATCGGGTAAATCTTCAACTTGATTACCATGAATCACCACAATTGGTGGGTTATAACCGCCCGCATGTGCATATTTTAATTTAACGCGGCGTCCCCGTACCAAAGGTGGCTGATGATCGTCCTGCGCCATTTGCATAATTTTGGTTAATAAAGCGGTATTAACTCGACGCGTTGCACAATCATAGGCTTCTTGAATGGAATCAAATAAATTACCAACGCCACTGCCATGAAGTGCCGAAATAAAGTGTACACGCGCAAAATCAATAAAATCTAACCGATCATCTAACGTTGACTTTACTTGCTCTTTAATATCTTGAGATAAACCATCCCACTTATTAACGGCTATCACAAGTGATCGCCCACTATTAATAATAAAACCAAGTAATGATAAATCCTGATCAGATATACCTTCTCTGGCATCTATAACCAAAATAACAACATTAGCATCTTCAATTGCTTGTAATGTTTTAATAACTGAAAATTTTTCGACAGTTTCGGTAACCTTTCCGCGTTTACGAACACCTGCGGTATCAATCATGACATATTCACGATCATCACGTGTCATAGGTATATAAATACTGTCACGCGTTGTACCCGGCATATCATAGACAACAACGCGTTCTTCACCTAACACTCGATTAGTGAGTGTTGACTTACCAACATTGGGTCTACCAACAATAGCAACTTTGATTGGCTGGTTAATCAGTGACTCAGCATCATCTTCAACATCATCATAAGCGTCAAGAAGCTCATCATCGGTAGGCTCATCAGACAAAACCTCATGCTGATCACTTTCAAAATGAAAAATAGGATCTAATACCGTTTCGATTAACACATTAACACCACGACCATGACTTGCTGCAATCGGATGAATGTTACCTAATCCTAAACTATAAAAATCAGAAATTGCGCTATCAGCATCAATACCATCAATTTTATTAGCAACTAAAAATGTTGCTTTTTGACGAGAACGAAGATGTTTAGCAATGGCATGATCAGCAGGCATAGCTCCAGCTCTTGCATCAACTAAAAAAAGCACAATATCTGCTTCTTCTATTGCTTGTAGGGATTGTTCAGCCATAAAGCTTTCAACCCCATCCTCGGTGCCATCAATACCACCAGTATCAATGACGATATATTCATGCCCTTTGATCTCTGCGCGTCCATACTTACGGTCACGCGTTAATCCTGGGAAATCAGCTACTAAGGCATCTCGAGTTCGAGTTAATCGATTAAATAAAGTCGACTTTCCAACATTCGGACGACCAACTAGTGCAACAACAGGTATCATATTTATTCTCAATTACTTTATTTTTTTGTGAATGCGTAAATATCACCATTTTTAGCCTGAACAATAATTTTATTATCCACAACTAATGGTTTCGAAATTAATCCACTACTACTTACTTTTGTCTTAGCAACAATTTCGCCATTTTCAGCATTCAACCAATATAGATAACCTTCAAAATCACCAAACACAACATAATTCTGGTAAATAACAGGATCTGTTAACTGGCGATGTAAAAGGCTTGTTTGAGTCCAAAGCTCAGCCCCACTATTCTTAGCAATCGCTTGGACATTATCATTTTGATCAATAACAAATAATTGATGTGTATCAACCGCAAAGTTATGAATAGAACCAAGTTCTTTGTGCCAAACAGGCTGACCATTACTTAAATCAAGTGCAACAACACTACCATTATAACCAACGGTATAGACTAAATTACCTTCAACTACGGGGCTAGAGTCAACATCATTTAATTTAGCAATTTCAGTAGAGCCTGATGGCTGAGAAATACGTTGCTGCCAAATTAATTGACCGTCGTTAATATAGTAAGCATTTACTCTACCATTATCATCGCCAACAATGGCTGCACCATGGGCAATCGTTGGTGTAGAGTTCCCTCTTAACGACAGTGCAGGGACTTCGAAAGAAACATCCCATAAATTATCACCAGTATCACGATTAAGGCCTTGCAAAATACCACTTGCTGTATGAATAATTAATTTGTCTTGAGAAGATACAGGGCGAGCAAGCACTTCACCTTTTACAGGCTTTTCCCAGACCACTTTACCATCTAAGCGATCTAATGCATATACAACAGCGCGCTCACTACCTACATAGACATATTTATCATCGGCACTTACGCCCCCTGAAAATAGTGCGGTTTTACTACTAAAAAGGGTGCTTTGAGATAAATTTACATCCCATATAATATTACCACTAACTAAATCAATGGCTTTAACTTGTCCACTACGACTGGCAACGTAAATAGCATTATCATAATTAATTGGTCCTAATAATGAATAAATATGAGTATTGCCAGCCGTACTATTTTTCCACACTTGTTGGATAGGAAATTGGTTATCCACTTTCGGTGAAGGTGAAATTTGAACAATCTCTTCTTCCCCACCGAATAAAGAGCACCCAGCAAGTGAAAACATTAAAACACCAGTAAAAAGATATTTTGATAACTTCATTGTATAGCCCCTTATTGCAGGATAATTAATTTTTACTTTCGTCAGTTACAGCTTGTTTTGCCTTAGCTTCTTGTTCTGCTTTTTCTTTAGCGGCTTGGGCTTCTTGTTCAACTTGTTGTTTTGATTGCAAATATTCAGTTTGATTCAACTTCATTTTAATATTTTCTTCTAAATCTTTGGTTGGATTAGAAGTTAGAGCAACGTTATAAGCGTTAACTGCGTCGGCATAACGCATCATTTTAACTAACACATCACCACGGATATCATTAACAACAGCGCCCCAACTTTCGCTCGTTACATTGCTTAACGATGTTAAACTGTCTTGATATTGACCTTGTTGGTACTGTAAGCGTGCAATACGAATATGGGTAATGGTTCTGACAGGCTCTGAATCGGTTTTCTTTAATACATCAGATAATAATGCTTGTGCACCAGGGTAATCTTTTAATACTTCAACATAAAATTTTGCAGCGCGTAAATTCGCAAACACACTATAAATAGTATCGTCATCTTTCGCAAAAGAAACCAATTCATTAACTGAATCTGGCTTATTATCATCTAATTGAGTAAGTAATTGCTCATATTTATCTGATGATTCTATCGCTTTTTCAGCTTTACAAGATTGCCAATAACGCCAGCCATAAAAAGCGAATAATCCGATCACAAGAACCGCAACCATAATTTTCCATGTTTTAGCAAAAAAGCCCTTTATCTCTTCAAGTTGTTCTTCACTCGATAATTGATGACTCACGTTTTTCTCCTATTTTTTACTTAATTGACAAGCAAGTTTGAACAACGTCTTTTTGTGCAACTTCAACTTGTTCGCCTGTTTGTAAATTTTTAATCATTACTGAATGATTAGCTAGTTCATTTTCACCAATGATCACAGCTATTTTAGCACCTAACCTATCGGCTTTAGCAAATTGTTTCTTAAAATTAGTACTACCGTAATTTGTCATGATTCGCCAATCTGGTAAGCCATCGCGCAACTGCTCTGCAACACGTTGTGCTGCTGAAATTGTTCTTTCATCACCAGAAGATATCATATACACATCAATCAAATTATCGCGATTGAATGTTGGATTAACGGCTTGAACTAATAACACTAAACGCTCAACGCCCATTGCAAAACCCACTGCTGGTGTTGGTTGTCCGCCAAGTTGGCTTACAAGCCCATCATAACGACCACCACCACAAACGGTACCTTGTGCACCTAAGCTACTTGTTACCCATTCAAAAACAGTTCGATTATAATAATCTAATCCACGAACTAATCTTTGATTAATATTGTATTTTATTCCAGCGTTATCCAATAAGCGACATAACCCTTCAAAGTGCTGTTTAGAATCTTCATCTAAATAATCGAACAATTTTGGTGCTTGATTAAGTAGCTCTTGCACAAGTGGATTTTTTGAGTCAAGTACTCTTAATGGATTAGTATACATTCTACGTAAGCAGTCTTCATCCAATTTATCTTTATGTTGTTCAAGAAAAGCAACTAATGCATTTCGATAATTGGCTCTAGCTTCAATCGAACCTATTGAATTTAGCTCAAGAGAGGTATGCTGTTCGATACCCAAAGCTTTCCAGAAACGTGCAGTTAAAAGGATAAGTTCAGCATCAATATTGGGGCCTTCAAGGCCAAAGACTTCAACGCCAAATTGATGAAATTGGCGATAGCGCCCTTTTTGCGGTTTTTCATAACGGAAAGCAGGCCCTAGATACCAAAGGCGTTGTTCTTGATTATAAAAAAGACCATGTTCAATGCCAGCACGGACACAACCTGCGGTAATTTCTGGACGTAAAGTAATACTTTCATCATTACGGTCATTGAATGTGTACATCTCTTTTTCAACAATATCGGTCACTTCACCGACTGCTCGCTTAAATAGCGCAGTGTCTTCAACAATGGGCGTTCTAATTTCGTTATAGCCATAACTGTTTAATACGCCTTTAACAATGTTTTCAATCTGTTGCCAACTTGCACTATCTGTTGGGAGTAAATCATTCATACCTCGTATAGATTGGATCTTTCTCTCTGTCATTTATTTATTCGCTATCTAATAAAATTATAATTCAGTTGCTGTAATTCTGTTTTTCAATATTAATGCTTTAGCCCGAATTTTAGCTTCTAATTCATCAATCATTTTTTCATTATCAATACGGCCAATACGCACACCATCTTCATAAAAACCACTTTTGTTATGACCGCCAGCAACCCCCATGGTTGAAGCTAACGCTTCGCCCGGACCGTTAACCACACAACCAATAATTGACACATCCATTGGTGTAACAATATCTTCTAATCGCTGCTCTAATGCATTGACGGTATTAATCACATCAAACTCTTGGCGCGAACAGGTTGGACACGCAATAAAATTAATACCACGAGACCGTATACGCAGTGATTTTAAGATATCAAATCCAACTTTAACTTCTTCCGTAGGATCGGCAGCTAGGGATACGCGGAGTGTATCGCCAATCCCTTCTGATAGCAATAATCCTAATCCAATGGCCGATTTAATCGCACCACTCCGCACTCCACCCGCCTCAGTTATGCCCAAATGCAATGGCTGCTTAATTTGTTTAGCTAACAAACGATAAGCGTCAACCGCAGTAAACACATCAGATGCTTTTACACTAACTTTAAACTGATCAAAATTAAGCCTGTCAAGTATATCAACATGACGCATCGCTGATTCAACAATCGCTTTTGGGGTTGGCTCCCCATATTTCTCTTGGATATCTTTTTCCAGCGAGCCCGAATTAACACCAATGCGTATAGGAATATTTTTATCTTTGGCACAATCAACAACAGCCCTAATTCTTGACTCATTACCAATATTACCAGGGTTAATTCTCAAACAATCAACACCATATTCCGCCACTTTCAAAGCTATACGATAATCAAAATGAATATCAGCAATGAGCGGAACTTTAGATTGTTGTTTAATAAATTTAAATGCCTCTGCTGCATCCATCGTTGGAATGGAAACACGCACAATATCCACACCAACACGCTCAAGCGCTTGAATTTGGGCTACGGTTTTTTCTACATCAGTGGTGCGAGTATTTGTCATCGATTGAACCGCAATTGGCGCTCCGCAACCAATAGGGACATTACCGACATAAATTCGGGTAGATTCTCGTCTAAAAATTGGCGAATCTTGATGGCTCATACACTCTTAACTATATTACAAAATAACTAGCCAGCAATCTTAACAAGATTTAAGACAAATGTCTGTATGAGAATAAGAAAATTTGCTAACTATTAACACGAGTAGATGAGGATGGTGAAATATAATGGCTTACTTCAATAAGGTTATTTTTACTTTCTTTATTCACATAATATAACGTTATACCGAGAGCACAAAAAAGAATAAATAATCCAATAAAAATAAAGGGGAGCTTCCCTGGCTTTTTAGTTATAAATGCTTGCGTTTGGTATTTCTTTTGCTGAGATTTAGATTGTTGGGTTAACTCATCAATATAAGGTTGATACTGATCAACAGGTAAACCGACAATATCGGCATAAGATCGAATATAACCTTTTACAAAAACAAGAGGGGCGTGAGGCAATTGGTCTTTTTCGATATCAGCAACTACCGTTTTCCGCACATGAATTTTATTGGCAATATCATCTTGAGTTAATCCCATTTGTTCTCGTAAATCAGTGAGCATCACTCCTAGTGAAATATTGTCCATTATCCCCTCATAAACTTAATACTAACCGTTGTAAAACACCTTCTTTACATATTCTATAACTAATCAATTTTTTTTGCATTAAACCATTGTGTTGGTTTTTCAATTTCATGTTGCGCTGCCACTAATTGTAACTCATACTCATCTTGTCTTAACGTTTCAAGCATAACAGCATAGACAGCTGAAGTAGTATGTTCTAAGGCTTCAACCAATGATTTTCCCAGTAAAATATTAGCTAAAAATAACCCGCTAGTCATATCGCCAACACCAACTGGTTGCCTTACGCCAAAATCAACTAATGGACGATCAATATGCCATGCTTCGTCTTTAGTTACAAGCAACATTTCAAAACGATCATTTTTATAGCCAGCTCTGCTTAAATGTTTAACTAAAATAGCTTTAGGTCCTTTTTTGCATAGCTCACGGCAAGCTAAAATCGCTTCGTCAACATTATTAATCCGTTGTTTACCATTTAGCTCTTCAAGTTCTAAGATATTTGGTGCCATCATATCTGCCATAGGCAGTGCTGTATTGCATAAAAATTCAGATACCCCAGGAGCAACAAAGCATCCTTTTTCTGGATGTCCCATTACAGGATCGCAAAGATAGATGGCATCAGGGTTGACAGCCTTTACTTTTTTAACTATTTCAATAATGGCATTACCTTGCTCTGGCGAGCCCATATAACCACTTAACACCGCATTACAACGTTTTAATTCACCAATCTCATTGATCCCATCGGCAATCTCGGTTAAATGAGACGCCGACATTACCGTTCCAGTCCATTGGCGATATTGAGTATGATTAGAAAATTGTACGGTGTTTAAAGGCCAAACATTGACACCTAATCGACGAATAGGAAACTCAGCTGCACTATTTCCAGCATGACCAAATACCACATGAGACTGAATCGATAAAATATTTTTCATGAAATTAGCTCCAAATTAACAAGCAGTAATATTTTTTACCACGACGAAGTAAAGTATAACGATTAAAGAGCTTATCGCTATCAGCAAAACGGTAATCTGTTGTTGTATTACGTTCACCATTAATAGAAATAGCATTAGATTCAATCATCGTTCTTGCCTGCCCTCTTGAAGGTGCAAACTGTGCATTAACGATCGCTTGTTGTAAATCAACATCCGAACCAACGGCTAGCGTTGGCATACCGTCTTGAGCTAATTGTTCAAAATCAGCCTCTGATAGGTCAGCTAATTTACCAGAAAATAAACTGTCTGTAATACGTTTTGCCGCAACCAGACCCTCTTCACCATGAACAAGACGCGTAACTTGTTCAGCAAGCACATATTGAGCTCTTGGCGCAACACCACTATTTTTATCTTCTTCTTCCAATGCATCAATTTCACTTAATGGCATAAATGTAAAGAATTTTAAGAATCGATACACATCAGCGTCTGCCGTATTGATCCAGAACTGATAGAATTTATAAGGGCTTGTCTTTTTCGGATCTAACCATACTGCACCACTTTCTGTTTTACCAAATTTGGTACCATCTGATTTAGTGATTAGCGGCACAGTCAAACCATAAACCTGTTTTTGATGTAAACGACGGGTTAAATCGATACCGGCAGTAATATTCCCCCACTGATCAGAACCACCAATTTGTAAAACAACATCATGCGATTTATTCAAACACGCAAAATCATAAGATTGTAATAAACTATAAGAAAACTCAGTAAATGAGATCCCCGCCTCATCGCGATCAATACGTTGTTTAACTGATTCTTTATTGATCATCGCATTAACCGAGAAGTACTTGCCAATGTCACGTAAAAAGGTCAGTACATTCATACCACTAAACCAATCATAGTTATTGGCAACAATGGCTGCATTTTCACCACAATTAAAATCAAGAAATGGAGAAACTTGCTGTTTAATTTTTTCACTCCATTCAACCACTGTTTCTTCAGTATTAAGTTTACGTTCAACCGCTTTAAAACTTGGATCACCAATTAATCCTGTTGCCCCACCGACTAAAGCTACAGGCTTATGGCCAGCTAACTGAAATCGTTTTAAACAAAGTAATGGGACTAAATGACCGAGGTGTAAACTATCTGCAGTTGGATCAAAACCACAATAAAGCGCAATTGAATTTTGCTCAATTTGTTCTACTAGCGCTTTTTCATCGGTAAGTTGAGCAATCAGCCCACGTTCCTGTAGTTGTTTGATCACATTTTTTGTCATGATATTTTACCTATTAAATTTATTACGTTTATATTCTAGTTTAAATAAAATGTTATTCTGTTTTGTTATGGTAACGTTTATACGCTTGTTTAAAATGATCTTCCACTATATTGTTAGGCCTTTCATCAATAAGGCTAACAATAATAATCGCTATAGAAGAAAAAACAAACCCAGGGATAAGTGAATAAAGATTAAACCAATTAAAATTAAGCCATAGCAATACCGTTACAGCACCTGTTATCATTCCAGCTAAAGCACCATTACGAGTCATACGAGACCAAAAAACAGAAAATATGATTATAGGTCCAAATGCCGCACCAAATCCGGCCCAAGCGTGGCTCACTAAATCAAGTACGCTATTATTTGGATTAATGGCTAATAAAATAGCAATAACTGAAACTAACAACACCATAATACGACCAACCCAAACAAGCTCTTTTTGTTTTGCTTCCGGTCTAAAAAATGCACGATAAAAATCTTCTGTTAGTGCACTTGAACAAACAAGCAATTGGCAACTTAATGTACTCATTACTGCCGCTAAAATAGCCGCAAGCAAAATACCAGCAACCCAAGGATTAAAAAGCAACTTAGATAGCTCAATAAAGATACGTTCATGTTTGCCATTATTAATCAAATAACCTAAATATGGATGATGAGCAAAAAAGGCAATACCAAAAAAGCCAACTGTAATTGCGCCCCCTAAGCATAAAACCATCCAAGTCATACTAATTCTACGCGCATTTCTCATAACTTCATGGGAATCAGCCGCCATAAACCTAGCTAAAATATGAGGTTGACCAAAATAACCAAGCCCCCAACCTAATAAGGAAATAACAGAAATAAAATCCATATGAGCTAATAAATTGGTATAATCAGGGTTAAGTGATTCAATATATACCATTGCATCAGAAAAACCACCTGCATTTACCATAACCATAATTGGCGTTAAGATAAGGGCGAACATCATCAAACTAGCCTGAATAGTATCCGTCCAACTTACTGCTAAAAAACCGCCAATAAAGGTATAGATAATTGTTGCACCAGCACCGGCTAACATAGCCCAACCATAACTCATACCAAATGTACTTTCAAATAACTTTGCACCGGCAACCACACCCGAAGCACAATAAATGGTAAAAAAGATAAGAATAATCAAAGCTGAAATAATGCGAAGCAAAGAACTTTTATCATCAAATCGCCGCGCAAAATAATCAGGTAATGTTAAAGAGTTATGATTGACTTCAGTAAAAACACGCAATCGCCCAGCAATCAATAACCAATTGAGGTATGCGCCAATGATAAGTCCAATGGCAATCCAACTTTGAGAAATGCCAAACAAAAAAACCGCACCTGGTAACCCCATCAGCAACCAGCCGCTCATATCAGATGCACCCGCCGAAAGCGCAGTCACAACACTACCAATACGACGCCCACCTAAAATATAGTCACCAAAATTCTGCGTTGATCGAAACGCAAAATAGCCAATCGCAATCATTCCTAAAATGTACACAGCAAAGGTAACAATCATGGGTAAGGACATATTAAAAAAAACCTTATTTGATGAAATTAAAAAGAGTTGGTTAGCTTACCATAAAATCAACATGCTAAAAAGACAGTGATGATGAATGTAAATACGCAAATAAATAAAACCGATATAATGTTTCAAATAAATTCAACTCACAATCTGTAATTTCGTACACAATCAATTAGTACACTATCAATTTTATTGTTTATAACTCTAGAAAAACTAACAATTACCTACAGATAAACAATAAATAAAAGTATATAATATGTCTAAATAACTTTTAATATCATTATTTCGTGAAACAATTAACCCGAATCCAAATTTTAGAAAGACTAAAGGATCATATTAAAGATCCAACAACAGAGCTAATTTATCAAACACCTTTTGAGCTACTAATCGCCGTTGTGCTTTCAGCACAAGCAACTGATGTGAGTGTAAACAAAGCCACTAAACCCTTGTTTGCTATTGCCAATACTGCTGAGCAAATTTTGGCGCTTGGTATTGATAAATTAAAAAGTTATATTCGCACTATTGGGCTATATAATAGTAAGGCTGAGAATATTATAAAAACATGCCAAATTTTAGTTAATAAATATCAAGGTGAAGTGCCAGAAGATTTTAATTCGCTTATTGAACTGCCTGGCGTTGGACGAAAAACGGCTAACGTTGTCTTAAATACAGCCTTTGGTTGGCCAACTATTGCCGTTGATACTCATATATTTCGAGTCAGCAACCGCACTGGTTTTGCACCTGGAAAAACAGTTGAGGCTGTTGAAGAAAAATTGCTGAAAGTTGTACCTAAAGAGTACAAAATCAATTGCCACCATTGGCTAATTTTGCATGGCCGTTATACCTGTATTGCGCGTAAGCCTCGGTGCGGTTCTTGTGTGATTGAAGATTTATGCGAATTTAAAGAAAAAATTTACCCAGAGTGAGAATCATGCTAAATAAATTTAAATTAGATCATGAAGATATCGACTTATTTAAAAACAGTATTGGTAATATCAAAAAGATTAAGCAAGATACCGTTATTCATAAACCGATAAAACGCTCACAAAAAACGGTAGAAACAAAAAAATTACAACATGAAAAAGATCATGCTGAATTTTACTTTTCCGATAATTACCAACCATTATTGCAAGAAGATCCTATCCGCTATAGCAGAGAAAATGCTGATCCTTACGAAGTAAAAAAATTGCGCCGTGGATTTTATAACCCGGAATTCTTTTTAGACTTGCACGGGCTTACTCAACAAGAAGCTAAAAAAGAAATTGCAGCCCTTATCGCTGCATGTTTAAGAGAAAGAGCGCATTGTGCGTGTATTATGTATGGTCATGGTAAAAATATATTAAAAAAACAAACACCACTGTGGCTTGCACAACATCCACGTATTATTTGTTTTCATCAAGCCCCCAAAGAGTTTGGTGGTAGTGCTGCATTATTGATTTTATTTGATATTAATGAATTAACAGATATTTAAAATAACATATATCTCATCGATATATTCAAAAATATTCAATCATATTATTTCATAATATTTATTGTTATACGATTCACAACATATAGCTAACAAAGCAATCATTGTGTCGAACAAAATATTGACGTTGTCACATAAAATATATCGTTGTTACACTCATTTTTGATATCAAAAAATATCCGTATAAAATGGATGACTAAATATTCAACATAATGGAAAAACAAAAAAATCTTATGATAGAGCTAAATAGGTGTAGAGAGGTTAGGAAAAATATTAAAGTGCAATACCCAAAATTATTTAGCAATAAATTAGAAAAGAAAACTAATTTTAATATTGGATTGATTACCACTAAACTGCTATCTGTAAAATAAAAAAGCCAGCTTAATTAAGCTGGCAAACATTGGAAGCAATGTGAGCAATGTCATACTTTCCAGAAGCCTTTCTACGCTCTAACAAAGTACGCTCTAATGATAATGATTATCATTATTAAAATCAAGCTTTTTTTGACTTCTTCTAGTTACATAGCAATAAATTTATTATTCTCTTATTTTATAAATAATAAATTTACATTTGCTCAATACAAAAAAATAAAGCAGAAGCTTTCCCTTCTGCTTTTATAATACGATTTCACGCAATGAATAAATTATTTTAGATTAAGACAATCATCCTTATTATTTTTGATAAATAAACTCAACACCCTCTTCATCGCTTTCGTCCCAACCCTCAAATTCTTCATCATCATCAAAAGCTTCATCCATTACTTGTTGATGATAATCATCCCACATAAACTCAACTTTTTCCGGCGATGATTCTGCCTGCTCGGTTTCACGTGGATGTGCATTAATATATTCCATTAAATCCCAGCATAAAGCCTTTACACCTTCGTGGTTAATTGCAGAAATAGTATAATATTTATCTTGCCAACCAAGTGCCTTAGCAATTTCAGCTGCTCTCTCAGCCCCCTCTTCAGCACCTAATACATCCATTTTATTAAACACTAACCAACGCGGTTTATTAGCTATTTTTTCACTATACTGATGTAGTTCTTGGATAATGACTTTTGCATTCTCGATCGGATCAGAGCCATCAATTGGTGCGATATCAATTAAATGTACTAACACTCGGCAACGTTCAAGATGCTTTAAGAAACGAATACCAAGCCCTGCTCCATCAGATGCACCTTCTATCAATCCAGGAATGTCAGCAACAACAAAACTCTGTTCGTTATCCATTCTGACCACACCCAAGCTAGGTACTAATGTTGTAAATGGGTAATCCGCTACCTTTGGCTTGGCTGCTGAAACAGCACGAATAAACGTTGATTTACCCGCATTAGGTAAGCCTAACATTCCCACATCAGCAAGTAATAATAACTCTAATAACACATCGCGTTTTTCGCCTGGCGTACCATCCGTTTTTTGCCTTGGCGCACGATTTACTGATGATTTAAAACGTGCATTTCCTAGGCCATGAAAGCCACCTTTAGCAACCAATACTTTTTGTTGGTGATGCGTTAAATCGCCAATAACTTCACCAGTATATTTATCCGTAATTCGCGTTCCTACAGGCACTTTAACAGTGATATCTCGACCTCGTTTACCGGTACAATCAGAACCTTGCCCATTTTGACCACGTTCAGCACGGTAATTTTTTTCAAACTGAAAATCAACAAGTGTATTCAAATTCTCATCAGCGATAAAAAATACATCACCACCATCACCACCATCACCACCGTCAGGGCCACCTTTAGGTATATATTTTTCTCGGCGAAAACCGACACAACCATTTCCACCATCTCCAGCTTCGACTCGAATTGAAGCTTCATCTACAAATTTCATTATTCTTCCCCTTTATTGCGGTTAATTAGCCAGCCTTTTCTTGGATGCCAAATATAATGCCCAATGGTCGCAAACATTGCGCCCGCAACAACAGACACTGCGCCAATATAACCTAAAATATTTAAATATTGCATAGCAAACTTTTCAGGCCAAATTAATGCAAACAGATCTGAAAAGACAAGTGCAAATAATGGCGTTAGGGTTGTTATAGCACTAACTTGTGCCGCTTGCCACCGCTCCATTGCCATCACTAACGCACCATATGCAATGATAGTATTTAAACCACAAAATATAATTGCAAAAAGTTGCGTTGCATCAGCATTTGCAATCCTGCTTGGTGAAGTAAATGGCATCAAAAACACGGTACAAATAAGGTAAATTAACCAAAGTAGCTGTTCTGCACGTAATTTACGTAATAACACCTTTTGAGCAAGTGCATAGCAAGCCCATGAGACCGAAGCAAGTAAACCAAGCCAAACCCCTATACCATACGAAGACATATTAGAAAACAGATCTGCAATATTTTTATTAAAAAATAGCCCTAACCCAATTAGTAAGACTAAAATACCAATGATCTGAGTCGGTCTTAGTCGCTCTTTAAAAATTAAAGCGCTTGACACCATAAATATCACAATGCCAGTTTGCCCAACAACTTGGGCTGTTGTGGCTGAAAGGTATTGAACTGCACTAGCAAATAATACAAAATTACCCAGCAATCCAAATCCAGCAATTATCAATAATATAAAGCGACGGCGTTTTTTAAACATCATTAAACTAGGAAATTGCTTTTTATAAGCCAACCAAATGGTAATCCCAAGCGCTGAAATAGCTAACCTAGACCAGGCTAATGTCAAGGGATCAACAACCACTAGTGCATATTTCATTGCAACTGGCACAATGCCCCACATCACCGCAGTTAACATGGCAAGTGCAAAACCTAATTTAACATTTTGCTGTTTTATCATATCGCTATCGATTTTATATGCGTTTAAAGAAAAGAAAAAAGCCCCACAATAACTGTGAGGCTTTTATAACTTTTGACCCGCTGTTAAGTTAGCTATTTGCAACTACACTAACATAACGACGGTTTTTAGGTCCTTTAACTTCAAATTTTACTTGCCCATCAATTAAGGCAAATAGAGTATGATCGCGACCACAACCTACATTGGTACCTGGGTGAAATTGAGTTCCACGTTGACGAACTAAAATATTACCAGCAAGAACTTCTTGACTACCATAACGTTTAACACCTAAACGTTTACTTTGGGAATCACGACCATTACGTGATGAACCACCAGCCTTCTTATGTGCCATTGTGCGATACTCCTATTAAGCGATTGCAGTGATCTTCACATCAGTGAACCACTGACGGTGACCTTGTTGTTTACGATAGTGTTTACGACGACGGAATTTAACAATTTTCACTTTGTCACCACGACCGTGCTCAACAATTTCTGCTTTAATTGTTGCACCTTCAACAAACGGAGCACCAACTTTGATGTCTTCACCATTTGCTACCATTAAAACTTTATCGAAAACAACTTCTGAGCCTGTTTCGACTTCAATTTTTTCCAAGCGAACGACTTGACCTTCGCTAACTCGGTGTTGCTTACCACCACTTTGGAAAACTGCGTACATACTTAACTCCGCAATAAAAAGCAGACGATTACTTGATTAAACATATATGTCTGCATTGATTAATCTTATAGGGCGTGAATTTTACGCAAAATTTATGCTTGTTGCAAGCGCTGTTTACCAAAAGATCGCAAAAAGTGACAAAAAAGATCAGCGGTACACTTTTTTCAAGCTACAATAATCATAAATTATTAGTTACCCAAAACAAATTATAAAATAATGATGAGTGCTTATACACCGAAAAGAAAAATTGGCCACACCGCATCAATTATTAACCGTTTAACGCTATTATTGTTTTTTTTAGGGATGATTGCTTTAGTCGCATTATCGTTTTCAATTCAGGTAGCCAACGATGCCAAAGGTGGCGCATACATGGTAAATCAATTGGGGCTACTGAGAATGAAAAACTACCAATTGCTTACTATGATACCACTGGATGAAAGAGAGTATGACCGTTTAAATATATTTAGTGATATTGCTTCATCACAACCGCATTTAATGCTTTTAAAACGTTATGACTTAATGAATGAATTTAATCAATTACAACTTGATTGGAATACTCACATTGCCATTAAAATACAGCAAGCAAAAAAATTGAATGAGATAAAAACTGACATTGAAAACTATGTAACTCGTATCAACCATTTGGTGCATAAGATTGATCAAAAAACCGAAAGTAAAATTTATTATATTTCTCAATTACAACAATTATTTATTGCCATTATTGTCTGTTTTTTAATTGTTCAAATTTATTACTTGCGTTATTACCTGCTTGCACCATGGCAAAAGCTACTAGATATGGCGGAAGCTATTACAAATCACAATTTTAAAGAACGTTTTAATATTAGAAACCCAAAAAATGAGTTTGATCTATTAGGGCTGGCTTTTAATCGGATGTCAGAGCAGATCGAATCACAATATTTATTGCTAGGACAACAAGTTGCTGAAAAAACAGCCAAGTTACAACAAACCAATAAAATCGTTTCATTTCAATACCAAGCAACAAAACAACTACATACTTCAGAGCCATTATGTGCCCGTTTTTTAAAAATCCTACGTCAATTAGAAGAGTTAGTGCCATTAACTCACTTTCAAATTCGCTTTTATGAATCCGATGATCCTGAGCATTATCAACAAGCCAGTTACGATAACGAGCAAAAATTACCTTATTGCCAAAGCCCTAAATGCAATGCATGTTTAATCTCGTCCAAGCATGGTTCCGAAAAAAACCTTCAACGCCATTGGTATCTTCAAGAAAACGGAGAAAAATATGGGATATTATTTGCTTTGCAACCAACGGGATTAATATTAACCGATGAGCAAGAAAGCTTAATTATGGGGCTCATTGAGCAAATGACTACAGCAATGAAGCTAGAGAGAAAAATAGAACAACAGAAACAATATTTATTAATGAAAGAACGCTCTGCTATGGCCAGAGAACTGCATGATTCGATAGCACAATCACTTTCTTGTTTAAAAATACACCTTAGTTGCTTACAAATGCAATCAGATCTCACATCACAAAGCAGTATTGATTTATTAGCAACCATGCGTAAAGAAATCAATCTTACCTATTCACAATTAAGAGAACTCATTACCTCTTTCCGTTTACGTCTCAATCGCACAGGCTTTTATGCAAGTTTAATCGAACTCATTGAAGAGTTTAACCAAAAATTACAATTCAATATTCAATTTGAATACCAATTACCACTTAATATTATTAATAGTAAATATGCATTTCATTTATTACAGATTATTCGAGAAGGACTAAATAATATATACAAACATGCAAAAGCCACACAAGTCTCTGTCAATTTAAAAATGAATGATGATCAAATTGTTTCTGTTTGTATTGAAGATAATGGTATTGGTTTACAAAACAATATTAAACAGGATAATCGTTATGGACTAATTATTATGCGTGATAGGGTTGAAATACTAAATGGCAATTTATCAATCAACAGCAAACCTCATGTAGGAACACAAATTATGGTAGCATTTAAAGCAAACAAAACCATTCCATTAAAAAAATAGATGAGTAAAAAATGGAACAAATAAATAGTTCAATTCTTCTTATTGATGATCACCCAATGTTAAGAAATGGCGTGAAACAATTAATAAACACAGTAAACCATTTTGAAATTGTGGGAGAAGCTGGCTCAGGTATCGAAGGGGTTAAATTAGCCCAAGAGCTCGATCCTGATATTATTCTGCTCGATATCAATATGCAAGATGTCAATGGGCTAGAAATATTGCGCTATTTACGGGAGAAAAACATCGCAAGTCGCATTATTATGTTCACCGTATCGGACGCAAAAGAAGATATTATCACGGCACTAAAAACAGGTGCTGATGGGTATTTATTAAAAGATATGGAACCAGAAGATTTTCTAAAATCACTCAAAGAAATCTCGCTTGGAAAGTTAATTATGGATGATGCTATTTCACATATTATCCTCAATTATATGCGTCATGGTGAAGAACAGCTTACTAATCAAACTCACGATGTGAGCCTATTGACACCAAGAGAAAATGAAATTTTTAATTTATTAGTTCAAGGCCTGCCGAATAAATTAATTGCAAAAGAGCTAGGTATCGTAGAAAGTACTGTAAAAGTACACATCAAAAGCATATTCAAAAAACTTAATTTTAAATCACGAATGGAAATGACCGTATGGTATCTACAAAGTAAGGAATAATCTTAGCCATTGAAAAATAAAAATAGATAAATCGTTATGCGTTATCTTTGTTTAATAAAGTAAAACAATTTATAACCTAAAAACTTCCTGTTCGGCGAATTAGTAAATAACATTATTCATTTAACAAAATAACAAACATGACAAAAATCAAACAACGCATTGAAAACTAGAAAGATATGATAACTTATAATAGAATTGTGCAAATAAATAGCTGCTATTTATAGCCATACACATAAAATCTACAATAGGAATGTTTGAAATGCCAATATTGATTAATGCTTATTCTACAGTCACTCACCCACCAGCCATTGATTTCCCTTGTGAACGTTTATGTCATCGTGGATTAGATGATCCTGAATTGATGAAACACCTTGATGGTTTTATCGGTTATGTCATGCAAGCAGGCGATGGGCAGATGAATTCACGTCGTTATGCTTTGTATCGCCATATCCAACGAATTAAACACCAATGGACCTTTGAGATTGAAGAAGATAATTTCAATGAATTTACCACTTGGGGGTGGCAGGTAAATGCCATTATATTTATGCCAGATGGCACGATTCGAAATCCTGATGGAGATGTCTTACAAGATCCTGATGGGGATATTGATTTAGATGCAGTTATGCCTTATCCACCAGAAGCATTAAAGCGCAAAGCAAAAACGGAGCAGTATTTAGCTAAATTAGGATTGCATACACCGACACATTTACCACCGGTTATTGCTGAATCCGAAGTCATACTTAGAACACCAGAAGAAGTCGCTGCACGTGCTTTAGCGATAATGTTAACAGGTATTCAAGCCGAAAGTTTTCGAGAAAATGATCCGATTAATCCGATGGAATTTAAAGAACGTTGCCCAACGGGGTTTGCGGCTTTATCAAATAATGAACGTGACTTTATTTATAGCGAGCAACCAACAGAGCAAGATGTAATAGATATGTCTTGGAAATATGAGGCACTATTACCTTTACAATGGGCAATCAAGTGGCAATCTGAGCTTCCTTTTGCTGATACCATCTGTAATGTTTCATCGTTAGTTGACGAAGGGATGCAACACTGTGAGCAAGATAATTCTACAGTAACCTTAAGACCAGTTAGTGAATTGTTAGATGCTTTAGATTTACATTACCGCTTACATTGGATAACCACAGATTATCAAATGAAAGATAAGCAACCACCCGCTTCAATAATAAGTGACGTTATTCAAGAGCGCCATTATGCATTAAATTGGTTAACTTGCTTTGAAAATGCGGATTGGGATGATGTCGATACACCGACCTAATATTTTGTCTTATTATTTAGCAGGCACCATGCCGTATTAAATTAGTAGATACTGTATTAAATTAGTAGATACTTTATTCATTGGCTAATGATTCATCTCATTAGCCATTTTTTAAAGTGAATAACTGAACCTTTTATAAGTAACGAAAAAATACAATCGTAGCATTGCGCACAACTAAAACTAATTTAGCTGTTCCCATTACTATCAGAAAACCAACTCAGTTTTTCACGTAATGCCACAACCGGGCCAATAATAATTAAACTCGGACTACAAGCTTGTAATGATAGTTGCGTTAAATGACATAACAAACCCGATATAACTTTTTGCTTCGTTGTTGTACCTTCTTCTACAATGGCAACTGGCGTATTTGCATCCATACCATGCTTAATTAACTGTTTTTCGATGTTTGCAGCTTGAGATAAACCCATATAAAAAACCAGTGTTTGTTTTTCGGCTGCTAAACTTTGCCAATCAAGGTGGCTACCATCTTTCAAATGCCCTGTAATTAACCGTACACTATGCGCGTAACTTCGATGCGTTAATGGAATGCCGCTATAAGCAGAACACCCCGACGCTGCCGTAATGCCTGGCACGACCGAAAAAGGAATATCAGCGTTAAATAATGTTTCTAACTCTTCACCACCTCGACCAAAAATAAACGGATCGCCACCTTTTAAACGCACAACACGCTTACCTTTTTTAGCTTGCTGTAAAAGAATTTGATTGATTTGTTCTTGAGGTACACAATGAAATCCGGCTCGTTTACCAACAAAAATACGTTTAGCATCTCGGCGAGCAAGATTCATAATTTCATCTGAGACTAATCTATCATAGACAATAATATCTGCCTGCTGGATCTGTTGTAATCCTTTTAAAGTCAATAACCCAGCATCACCAGGACCCGCTCCGACTAACACAACCTCACCTCGAGAATCAAGCGAGGCATCAAATAACTCATTAGTGAGCTTCTCAACACGCTCAGAATCATTATTTGCAATTGCTTGAGCCAACCTGTCATGAGAAAACAACCTCTCCCAAAAACGACGGCGCTCAGTGATTGTTTGATAGGTTTTTTTAACTTTATTGCGCAAATAACCTGAATATTTAGCCAGTTTTCCTAAATGTTCGGGCAAAATAGATTCTAATTTCTCACGCAATAATCTAGCCAAAACAGGAGCATGCCCCTCTGAAGACACGGCTACCATAATAGGCGAGCGATCGATAATTGAAGGCATAATAAAACTAGCCTCCTTAGGAGAATCAACCACATTACAAAAAACACACCGTTTTTCAGCCTCAAGGCTCACTTTTTGGTTAATATCTTGGCAATCTGTGGCAGCAATAACCAGCCACTTATTATCAAGTAATTGTGCATTAAATTCCCCTTGAACTAGGGTAAGTTGCTGTTGTTCATGCCAACACATAAATTGCTCATTAAACGATTGAGAATTAACCGTAAGACGTGCGCCCGCTTCAAGTAATAGCCGCGCTTTACGTTCAGCAACTTCACCACCACCGACTAACAAACAATCACGGTTTTCTAACTTACAAAATAAGGGGAAATAATCCATAACACCTCAAAATAAAACATCTTTTTAACAATTTACTGATAATCAATCTAACAATAGCACTCTATGCATTATTCTGTGTTTAACTACCTTGCTATTTTGTATGACTTGTAACAATCAACGCCAAACACAATGCTCATTAAACATTCTTTATTGAAAGAGGGGAAATTCGCTATATCGCCCCTCCGATTTAAGCTAATGAGTTGAATAACCAACTTTTTATTCAGCAGTAATTAAGGTCGCTCAGCTCTAGGCGTTGAATACCAGTATCCGAGCCCCATAAATAACGCACCAGAAACAATATTTCCTAATGATACCCATAATAGATTATGACCAATTCCAGTTAGCGTGTAAGCATCACTATGGTTACCAAACCAAGAAAGCGAAAAAAGCGTCATATTGGCGATTGAGTGCTCATAACCACAAGCGATAAATGCTAACAAGCACCACCAAATTGCAATAAATTTTGCAGACCCTTCAACACGATTAGCCATCCAAATTGCTAAACAAACTAGCCAGTTACATAACACACCTCTAAAAAATAATGGGCAAGCCGCGGCCGATGTTTTTGCTAAAGCCGCAGTATGCACAAGGCTAGTATCGGTAGATAATAAAGGCGTTGCCGCATAAAAATACAGTGCCGCGACAAAAATTGAACCAACTAAATTTCCCAGCCATGTTTGTGGCAATACTAACCACATCTGAGTGTGTGTAATTTTTTTGCATTTCACCCCAAGCGTTAAAAACATGGTATGCCCAGTAAATAATTCTGATCCAGCAATTACCACTAACGTTAATGCGATCCCAAATGTCGCCCCCATAACTAAAGGTCTTATTGAAGGTTCAACCAAATTACCCAAAGTAAAAATTAAAATAATACCAAAACCTACATAAGCACCCGCCATGGCTGAACTTACCCAAAAACCGAATGGATTGGTTTTTGCCAAGCAAACAATACGCGCTGCATTAGCAGCACATTTATTGATTGTCTCTGTATACATATTTTTACCCTCTTAAAAAGATATTTAATTTGATTTAACCTGCACAGTACCATCATCATTAACATTCACTTGATAATAGGCGATAGAATATTGTTCATCATCCAAACAATAACCGTCTTTTAAACGAAAACGCTGTTTTTTTAGTGGGCTGGCAACATATAGCTCATTTTCATGCTGTCCAATAATGCCTCGCGATAACACACTTGCCTTAGCAAAAGGATCAATATTACTAATCGCATAAAGATCAGCATTATTATATGGACGAAAAATAGCAACGTGATCATGACCAACAAGCGCACAAACTCCGGTGCCTGGCAAAATATCATCAAGCTTACAAACCGTTATCCATTGACTCATACTATTCCCCTAACATTATTTTACGTTCTTCTGCTGTAGCAGGTCGATGCTGATCGCGCTCCGCTACAATTTGCACATTTTCATCACGCTGATTACTATTAATAAAGTGAGCAAATCGAACTTGATTTTCAGGATTTTCAACCGTCTTTTTCCACTCACACACCATTAATTTACGTAAGCGCGCCATTTCGCTTTCTAGTTCAGCATTAATCCCTAACTTATCGTCAACAATAACACTACGCAAATAATCAATACCCCCGTCTAGGTTTTCAAGCCAGACGGATGTACGTTGTAACTTATCAGCGGTACGAATATAGAACATAAGAAAACGGTCAATATATTGAATTAGCGTATTTTTATCTAGATCAGCCGCAAGTAAATCAGCATGGCGAGGCTTCATACCACCATTACCACAAACGTAAAGATTCCATCCTTTCTCTGTAGCAATCACACCAATATCTTTACCTTGGGCTTCAGCACATTCACGCGTACAACCTGATACACCTAACTTAAATTTATGCGGTGCACGAATACCTTTATAGCGATGTTCTAACTCAACGCCAAAACCCACACTATCACCCACACCATATCGGCACCATGTGCTACCAACACAAGTTTTTGCCATTCTTAATGCTTTAGCATACGCATAACCACTTTCAAAACCGGCATCAATAAGCTCCTTCCAAATAGCTGGAAGATCATCTTTTTGCGCACCAAATAAGCCAATACGTTGTGAACCAGTAATTTTAGAATAGAGGTGATATTTTTTAGCTATTTGACCAACAGCAATTAACCCTTCTGGCGTAATTTCACCACCCGCGCTACGCGGAATCACCGAATAAGTACCATTTTTTTGAATATTTCCCAAGAAAATATCATTACTATCTTGCAAAGGGATCAAATCATCTTTAAGAATATAATCATTCCAACTTGATGCTAATAACGATCCAACGGTGGGTTTACAAACCTCACAACCATAGCCATGACCATGTTTTTTAATCACTTGATCAAATGACGTTAAACCCTCAACACGAATCAAATGGTATAACTCCTGACGAGAATATTTAAAGTGCTCACATAATGCATGACTAACCTCGATCCCTTGTTTAGCTAATTCCATATTAAGGATTTGGGTCACTAAGGGAATACACCCCCCACACCCAGTGCCCGCTTTCGTTTCGGCTTTTATTGCTGCAACGGTATGGCAACCCGCATTAATTGCATTAACAATTTTTTCTTTCGTTACATCAAAACAAGAACAAATTTGAGCCGAATCAGGAAGCGCTTCAACGCCCATCGTGGGTTTTGCTCCTGCATGAGCAGGCAATATCAAAGTATCGGGGTGCTCGGGCAGATCCATATCATTAAGCATTAATTGTAATAAATTACTATAGTCTGAAGTATCACCAACAAGCACTGCGCCCAATAACTTGTTATTATCTTGAGAGACAACTAATTTTTTATAAACAGGAACAGTTTCATCTAAATAAACATAGCTACGGCTACCGATTGTTTTCGCTTTAGCATCACCAATACTGCCGACATCTACTCCCATTAATTTTAATTTAGCACTCATATCTGCGCCTTCAAATGGGGTTTGCTCACCCATTAAATGCGCCAAGGCAACCTGCGCCATTTTATATCCTGGTGCAACTAAACCAAATACTCTGCCTTGCCAACAAGCACATTCACCAATAGCGTAAATATCAGGATCAGAAGTTTGGCAATAGTCATTAACCACAATTCCACCACGTTGGCCAATTTCAAGCTGACATGCTTTGGCAAGCTGATCATTCGGACGAATACCTGTTGAGAAAACAATAAAATCAATTTCAAGTGATGTGCCATCAGCAAATTGCATAATTTTACCCGATGGTGTGTGAATAATTTCTTGGGTATTTTTGCTAGTGTGAACGCTAACGCCCATACTTTCAATTTTTCGGCGTAACTGCTCGCCTCCCATTACATCAAGTTGCTCTGCCATTAATACTGGTGCGAATTCAACGACATGTGTTTGTATTCCCAAGTTTTTTAATGCACCGGCAGCTTCAAGCCCCAACAAGCCACCACCAACAACAGCCCCCGTTTTGCAGTGGCTAGCACATTCAGCAATAGCATCAAGGTCTTCAATGGTCCGGTAAACAAAACAATTTAAACCATTAGCGCCTTTAATCGGTGGAACCCATGCATAAGATCCTGTTGCAATGATCAATTTATCATAGCTAACAATTCGCCCCGTCTGTGAATGAACTTCTTTACGCTGACGATTAATTAAAATAGCGCGTTCATTAAGTAATATGTTAATACCATTTTCTTCATATAGCCCTTCACGCACTAAAGAAAGTGCTTCAGCAGTATGACCGGAAAAATAAGAGGAAAGATGAACGCGATCATAAGCCAGGCGAGGCTCTTCACAAAAAATAGTAATATTAAATTGATTAGGCGACATTTTATCAATTAACTCTTCAACAAAACGATGCCCAACCATTCCATTACCAATGATAACGAGGTTGGTTTTACTCATACAACAACTCCAAATTTATTTTAATTTAATCATTTAATTTTTATTTTGCTCACATTGTATGAAACTTTGTACAGAATATAATTACTCTCAAGGATTACTACTTTAGTGGTAAAGATAAGATTATTTTAAAAAAAGTTTATTTAAAAATAAGCAATAATGACAATTACTTATAAAAAAATATCGACTCTAACCCCATAACCAATTCATAAAAAATAGTTAAAAAAGTTGCCAATTATAATTAACTTTATATAATTAGCCGACTAAATAAATTGAGTAATGATAATTGAATTACAATTCAAGAAAACTTCCTTCACGCGAAACTTTAGCAAAAGCGCAAAGATTTACTGATGAAACCATTGAGGTTTCCGGTGTCGATCTTGTCCTTAGTTTAATCACTACCGCCGATTTAATTCGCTCAAATATTTATGCGCAACTGGCAAAAGATTATGATGTATCTGAAGGAAAATTTGCGTTGTTAATGTCCTTGTATAGTGAAGGGGAAACTTGCGCTAGCGAGCTCGCATTAAGAGTCGGCGTTACACCGGCAACCGTTTCGGTAATGGTAAAACGAATGTTAGCTACGCAAGATCCTTTAATATCAATGACGAAAAGTGGACAAGACGGCCGCTCCCGACTCATCACGCTCACTACGACGGGAGTGAATCTTATTCAAAAAGCATTACCTGATCACTTAAAATCGATTCGCGCTTTTGCTCAAGTCTTAAATCCACAAGAGCAAGAATCTTTAATTGCAATGTTGCGCAAATTATTGCGGAAATAATTGCTAGTATTTATTAATAATCGTAATATTTTAACCATATACTTAGCTGACTAAATAAATGAAAAATAAATTAAACTTCAATGATTTACCTAAAAACATTAAAATCCCTGTTATCTTTTTATTGCTACTTCTTTTTGGCTCAATACTAATTTGTCTTGGTTCCAGAAACGATGCCATCACTGTGGCAAAAAGTATCAAATCAGGGGTATTAACTGCTGATGAAATCAATATTGCATTCCAAAATGTTGGTGGGAAGGTCATAAAACGATTTGTCCAAGAATCACAATTCGTAAAAAAAGGCGATCCTTTAATGCAACTTGAAGATATTGATACCCAGCTATCTATTGATCGCTTACAAGCATTAGTCGATAGCCAAACCGCTGCGGTCAATCAAGAACAAGCAGCAATCGAAATCACTGAAAACGAAATCAATCTTAATGAACTATCAACATGGCGCAAAATAGAAGAAGTCAAAGCAGGCTTAGAGGCAGCAAAATCAGCTCGAGATTTGGCTAATACTGAATTTCAACGCCATACTCAATTAAGAAAAACAGGTGGATCTTCACAATCGCAGCTCGACGCGGCGCGCAATGCCTACATCAGCACAAAAATGCAAGTTGTCCAGATTGAAAGCCAATTGTCAACATTAATGATTGGCGCAACCCCTGAACAAATGACGCAATTTGAACAAACCCGAAATGCAACCGGTATGACATTGCAATCAATCACAATTGCTAAACAAAAATTGCAAAATCGTCAAAATCAACTTGCTCAGATCCGAGCTCAATTAGCACAAGCTGAAACCGATTTAAAACAGCTCAAAGTCAATTACAACCGCCTTACATTGGTTGCACCAGAGGATGGCAAAGTACTAAAGCTGATGTTTGAAGATGGTGAAATGGTGCCGGCTGGTGCGCCTGCGGTATTGTTAGAAACTGATCGCAAATATATTGATATTTATGTTAACGAAAAAATGGTTAATGATTATCAGCCAGGTACTCAGGTAAAAGCGAACGTTATTGCACTCGACAAAACAGTAAAAGGCACCGTACGTTTTGCAACCGCTGCGCCTTCATTTGCTGATTTACGCATGACTCGCGAACGTGGCCAAGCCGATTTAACATCTTACCAAGTCAGAATTTATATAGAATCCATTCCTAAATTATTAACTGGAATGACACTTGAGGTTAATCAATGATGCAAAACATCATTAAATCTATGCTTGAAGAGCTTGATGCGATGCTATCAGGCCACTTCATCCCTTATTATAAAGTGTGTTTGGGCTTAGCCGCTATCGTGTCGCTTATCTTTTCAATGGTATTGAGCCATGGCTCTGTTTTTGAAGGAAAAATTGCGGTTATTGATTTAGATAGTTCGAATTATTCGACTGAACTAATCAGCAAAGTGAATACCTCGCCTTTTATTGAAATATCTGAGGTCATTCACTCACCAATAAACCCAATTACCTTAGTTTCACACGATAGTAATTTAGGGGTGCTATATATCCCCAAAGGGCTGGAAAAGTCATTAAAGAAAGGCGATCAAACGGTTAAATTAGGTTACTTTGTTGATGATACGAATGATGCACAAAACGCTAAAGTCATGCAAAGTCTTAACGAAATCATTCCTGAGCTAGGGGTAGAATTAAGCGTTGGTAAAGTTGCTGCATTAGGGCAAGGAAGAGAAGCAACCGAAGCTACTTTATCACCAATGCAATTAAAAACACGCTACATGTTTAACCCGGCGAGCTCATCAACAATATCGACGATTATCTATTTTGTCTACTTCTTCTCGTCGCTGACTTATGGACTAACATCGTTAATGATTATCGGCCGCTTAAAAAGCACAGGAATGTGGAATACCGTTATCGAGCGTGGATTTTTGCCACTATTGGCGCGAACCGTGCCTTATGCCCTATTTTACACCACCGCGCTAACGTTAATTACCGCAATATTGGTCATTTTTGGACAACTGCGTTTTGATGGTAACTATTTTGCATTCGTACCTAGCGTATTTATGACAGGGCTCGCATTTGGTTGGCTAGGATTTTTACTTTCTTGGAACACTAACCATCCTGGCGAAGGGGCAAGCCGGATGATATTTTTAGTGCCACCGGGATTCATCATGGGCGGCTCAACCATGGCGGTCGGAATTATGCCAATTTGGGCCTATTATGCCAGCCATGCCTTTCCATTAGTTTGGTTATTCCGATTTTTCCGTGACTGCGCTATGCGTGGGCGCTCGTTTATTGATATGCTTTCAACCTATGGGATCTTTATCATCTATTTAACGGTTATTGCTTTTGTTGTGATGATGTTTGTTGAGAGAGTGAAAAAAGTGGCTAGCGAGTAAATTTTTGTGAAAACGAGAACTTATTATCATAAAGTTGATGGCTATTTTTATCTTTAACACCAGCTGTTGTAAACTAGGTATTCCGCTGATCATCAATAAATTGGATGCTGGTTTTCAAAAATATTACTATGTATTAGTTCCGACTTAATCGGACTAAGGGCTTGAAAAAGAGAGCGTTACCAGTTTTGATATTAGGTGTCAAATCTACAATCAAAACAACAAGAGGTAACGTTCATGCTTCATACTAACAATCAAATCATAAAACATAAAGTAGGCTTATTAAATTTAGCTGAAGAACTTCAAAACGTGTCTAGAGCTTGTAAAGTGATGGGAGTATCAAGGGATACGTTTTATCGTTATAAAGAACTCGTTGAAGAGGCTAGTTTAGACTCTTTAATATCAAGAGTAGACGGACACCAAATCTCAAAAATCGCGTTGATGACCCAACGGAACAAGCCGTTATTCGTTATGCTATTGACTATCCTGCTCATGGTCAGCATAAAACAAGCAATAAGCTTCGTAAGCAAGGTGTTTTTATTTCAGGAAGTGGCGTGTGCTCTGTTTGGTTAAGACATATTCTTGAGAATTTCAAAAAACGCTTACATGCTTTAGAAGAAAAAGCGGCTCAGGAAGGTATTGAACTCAATGATAACCAAATAGCTGCATTAGAAAAGAAAAAGCACGATGATGAAGCTTGTGGTGAAATAGAAACCGCTCATCCAGGTTATCTTGGCTCTCAAGATAGGTTTTATGTTGGTAATTTAAAGGGTGTCGGTCGGATTTATCAACAGGCTTTTGTTGATACTTATTCTAAAATTGTGCATTGTAAATTGTATGTGACCAAAACGCCAATTACAGCAGCCGATTTACTCAATGACAAGGTCTTACCATTTTATAATGCCCATCATTTGCCAATGCTTCGAATATTAACCGATAGAGGAACGGAGTTTTGTGGCACTATTGAAAAGCATGATTATCAACTTTATCTGGCGATTAATGATATTGACCATACTAAGACAAAAGCTATGCCGCCACAAACGAATGGGATCTACGAGCGTTTTCATAAAACTATTTTACATGAGCTTTATATGGTGACATTCCGTAAAAAGTGCTATTCAGATTTAGAAACACGCCAAACAGATCTGGACAATTGACTGCATTATTACAATAATGAACGAACTCATCAGGGAAAAATGTGCTGTGGTCGGACACCAATGGAAACATTGCTTGATGGAAAACGGATCTGGGAAGAAAAAAATCTGAACCAGATTTAACCTGACAGACACCCAATAAAAACGGGCAACTGTCAGATTAGGTTTGAGCTAGTACAACATAGAAACTCAAAATCATTCTTTACATAGGTTTTTATTTATCTGCTTTAAAAAACATTGGTATTCAAGCTCAATTTCTTTTTTGGCTTCTTGAGATAAGGTAGCCACATGAAATCGATGTAATGAACTATATAAGGCAAACAATATATTAATTGAGATGGAGGCTTTTTTTTGTTTTATCTTAAAATAAGCCTCTAAATACCCTACTTTTTTCAATGCCTCAACATCTGTAATTCCTACACTACACAATAATCTTTCCAATGACATAGTCATGTTTGGTAACTCTTTTATTCTTTTTGCCTTAATTTCATTTTTTTCATATTGTTCTTTTTTAGTATAGGTGATCACCATTTTTACCATAGCTAACAATTTATCTTGATCTTTAAATAACTCATCACTAACTTTATAATAATCAAGTAATTTTATTGACATTCCTGTTGTTATGCTCAACGGTTGCATACCTAAATCGATAAAAAATGAGCGGTAATTGGAATGCCCCCTTAAATAAAATTCTTTTCGAGTAATCCAACCAAACATGATATTTTTACTATTAACACTAAATCCGCCAAAAAATGTTTTGAGCGAAATATCTTCAACGTCAGAAAGTTCTGTTAAAATTCGATTAGCAAATGTTGAGCACATAATTAATTCCCATCCAAACTTTATCAAGTAACTGAAATGACTTACTAATTAATCTAATTTATAGCTACTTTATATTCAAATGATTTCTAAATAAATTCATAATTATGCGATCTGTATTCCATATATAAATATTAAATGCTTTATTACTTGATAAATTATATTTTTATAAAATTAAGTTAATTTTTGTTAAAAGTAATTAAGAAATAACAATTCTTAAAAAAAGAAAAATCGCTTTAACATTGTTATTCTGTTGTAATAATTATACAATCAAAGCCAGTTAACCGAATGGTATTCAATTTTTGTCAAATCGAATCAACATGATAAAAAACATCATTGCTTTATTTTTTATGTTTCACTCTTTTGTCGCCCTTGCCGATAAATTATCATTAATTGATTCATTCACCCCCTGCACTCCTGATTTTTTTCAACAGATTTATGCTAGCAAAGATGAATTAGAAAAATATACGGACATTACACTTTTTAAGCAAAATCAAGCTTATATTCCCGTCGAAAATCGCTCTGATATAGCTAAAAACTTTGTTTATTTCAAAACACCCATGACTTATAAAAATTTAATAATCACAGGCTATTACGATAGTGCTATGGATCTTGGAAAAATAGGAAAATATTATTTCTGGGGATTTATCATCGATAATGAGATTAGCCAAATCAAAGAGACATTAAATTTCATAGATTGGAAAAAGGTGGAAGAAGATGTTCTCTATATTGGAAACCCAATGATTCGTAGTATTAATGATGACATCCAAGTCTGGCATAAAAACACTGGCACCGTCGTTGGTGTGAAAACTATTCCAGCACCAGATACAACCGAAAAGTTATTATTGCTTGAAAAAGCACCGAATATGACGCTTCTTATTTGTTCTATTCAAGGTATTGTAACTTCTGAATTACTTAAACAAGAGCGACCTGATATTCAATAATTAAAACTAAATGGCTGATTCATCCATTTCACCAGTTCGAATCCGAATGACTTGCTCAACATTATAAATAAAAATTTTGCCATCTCCGATTTTGCCTGTTTGCGCTGTTTTCATAATAGTTTCAATGCACATCTCTAAAATATCATCTGGCACAATAAGTTCTATTTTTACTTTTGGCAAAAAATCAACCATATATTCCGCACCACGATAAAGTTCGGTATGCCCTTTTTGACGACCAAAACCTTTAACCTCAGTAACTGTCATACCGGTAATGCCTTGATCTGCTAGAGCCTCACGAATATCATCTAATTTGAATGGTTTAATAATAGCTTCAATCTTTTTCATATCTATTTTCCCTTAATTCGAGATTACCAATTTTTAAACCCAAAAGCACAAGTGATTGGATAGCGTCGCCCTTTACCAAAATTACGAGCTGTAATTTTCGGGCCAATGGCTGATTGACGACGTTTATACTCATTAATATCAACCAATTTAATCACTCGCCTTATTGTTGTTTCATCATAACCTTGCTCAATAAGTTGTTCAATGGAAAGATCGTGCTCAACATACCCTTTCAAAATGCCATCTAAAATATCATAAGGAGGCAAACTATCTTCGTCTTTCTGATCAGGCGCTAATTCTGCTGATGGAGGGCGAGTAATTACTCTTTCTGGAATAACATAAGAGCGGGTATTGCGATATTTTGATAATGCAAACACCATCGTTTTCGGCACATCTTTAAGCACATCAAAACCGCCAGCCATATCGCCATAAAGTGTTGCATAGCCTACCGACATTTCGCTTTTATTGCCAGTTGTAAGCACTAACCTGCGCCGTTTATTGGATAGCGCCATTAAGATAACTCCGCGACAGCGTGCTTGCAGGTTTTCTTCCGTGGTATCTTGTGGTGAGCCTAAAAACATTGGGCTTAACGATGACATAAATGCATCAAACATCGGTTCAATTGAAACAATATCAAACTCAACGCCTAATATTTCAGCTTCTTCTTTGGCATCGGCAATACTTATATCGGCAGTATAACGAAATGGCATCATCACAGCTTGAACCTTATCTTTACCTAAAGCGTCAACCGCAATAGCGAGCGTTAAAGCAGAATCGATACCGCCTGACAGCCCTAATACGGCGCCTTGAAAGCCATTTTTGGTAATATAATCACGAGTGGCAAGTACCAATGCATCATAAACTGATGCTAATTGATTATTTTGATTTTCATCAATTATCGTTTCAGCATTGACACCAAATTTAAAAGGAACAACTTGTTCTTCAAACGATTTGAGTTGACAAACAATTTGACCAAGTTCATTACAAACAAAAGATCCGCCGTCAAAAACCAACTCATCTTGCCCTCCTACTTGGTTGACATAAATAATTGGCAATCTTGTTCGTTTTGCATGCGTTTTAACTAAATCATGTCGATGTTTTTGTTTTTCAAAATCATAAGGAGAAGCATTAATTGCAACCACAAAGTCACCTTGAGCCTGTTGAATGTAATCAACAGGCTCATTTTGCCAAAGATCCTCACAGATTAATAACCCAATTTTTTGTCCTTTAAAATCAACGACACACGTTTTATTATCAGCTGTAAAGTAACGCTTTTCATCAAACACATCATAATTAGGTAGTCGTTGTTTGTGATAACGGACTAACAATTTTCCCTCGTAAAAAAACGAAAGGGCGTTATAAATATGTTGATCTTGCCAATGAGGATGACCAACAACAACCGCACACTGTGTGCTCGCTTGTTGAATTAGTGATAATGCTTTTCGGCAACGATCTTTAAAATCAGAACGAAACATTAAATCTTCGGGTGGGTAGCCACAGAGAGCAAGTTCTGAAAAGATGATCAAATCATCAGATGAATGGCTGTTTATTAATTCAATAATCTGTTGGGTGTTTCCCTCTATATCACCCACACGCCAATTTTTTTGCGCTAAAACAATAGATAAAGACATACAAAATTAAATACCACAAATCAAAATTGTTGATAAGTTTAAATGATTCTAAGTTGCGCTGCCACATTTTTATCGCTAACATGCAACAATAAATTGGCTTTCATTTTTCTGGATATTATTATGCAAAAAATTCTAAATGTAGCATTAACTAAACGCAGTTACCCTATTACTATTGGTGAAAATCTACTTAATGAATTTGAGCATTTTAAACTTCAGACTGGCCAACGCGTACTTATTGCGACCAACGAAACAATAGCCCCACTTTATTTACAAACATTAATTAACATGCTTGAAAAACATGGTGTAAAGACCAGTTCAGTGATTGTGCCTGATGGTGAAAAATATAAAACCATGGAAACTTGGAATACGATTTTAACAGCGTTGCTAGCCAATAATCACACTCGTAGCAGTATTGTTATTGCACTAGGCGGAGGTGTCATTGGTGATGTTACTGGCTTTGCTGCCTCTGCTTACCAACGAGGCATTAAGTTTATCCAAGTACCAACCACCTTACTATCACAGGTTGATTCATCGGTTGGGGGCAAAACAGCCATTAACCACCCACTGGGTAAAAATATGATAGGCGCATTTTATCAACCACAATCTGTCGTCATTGATATTAATTGTTTAAAAACATTGCCTCAACGAGAGCTTTCCGCAGGGCTGGCTGAGGTGATTAAATACGGTATTATTTTAGATGCTCAATTTTTTGCTTGGTTAGAAACCCATATCGATGATGTGCTAAACTTAGATATTGATGCTACAAGTTACTGTATTTATCGTTGTTGCGAACTTAAAGCGCAAGTGGTCGCTGCCGACGAGACAGAACAAGGTATGCGCGCACTGTTAAACCTTGGTCACACATATGGTCACGCTATTGAAGCAGAACTAGGGTATGGAAACTGGCTACATGGTGAAGCAGTCAGTGTTGGCATGTTAATGGCAGCGCAAACAGCCAAAAGATTAGGTAAATTAACAGATGCTGAAATAGCTCGCATTAAAAACCTTTTAATAAGAGCAAAACTTCCTGTCGTAAGACCATCACAAATGTCTATTGAATCTTACCTTCCACATATGATGCGCGATAAAAAAGTGATATCGGGACAGTTAAGGCTAGTTATACCAACTAAGATTGGCCATGCTGAAGTAATCGATGGAATTGATAAAAACCTAGTTTTAGATTCTATTTCGAGCACCTAGGCCTTATACTGATTAATTAAATTCGCATCAATCTTTTACTGAAACATAGTCATTACCTGAAACTGCTTTACACAACTAAATAAGCAATTATTTAGTTATGTTGATGAACAGGCTTTAATATTACTAACAGGTTGTTACATACAATACATGATTATCACTACCCTATGTAATGCTAAATAGCGATAATAAACTATTCGTTGAAAAAATTAGATAGACAAAAATGAACAACTCTATCAGCTGTAAATTTAAATTTACAATCATGCTTATTTTTATTTGATTGATTTCATATAAACTATTTTTTATTTTGCCTTACATAATATAACCACAATAAATTTCCTTTATTTTAACCAAACAATAAGAATTTTATTTACTATTATGTAATTTTGTGTTTACATACTAGCCGTCTATGTAATTAATATTTTACATATAAAATATTTGAATGGTTTTAACAAGGAAAGCAAAATGTTAAAAGATACGCTAAATAATGTCCGAATTAAAGATGAACACATGTTAATCACACCTGAAGAAATAAAACAGCTTTACCCGTTATCCCACAATCTAGAAAACCAAATTGCCTTATCAAGACAAACTATCGTTGATATTTTAGAACGTCGAGATCATCGATTGCTTATCGTATGTGGTCCTTGCTCTATTCATGATACTGCGGCAGCACTTGAATATGCACATAAATTAAAAAAACTATCGGACGAAGTGAAAGATAATTTATTTATCGTCATGCGTGTCTATTTTGAAAAACCTAGAACAACCGTTGGTTGGAAAGGTATGATTAACGATCCTCATATGGATAGTTCATTTGATATTGAGCATGGACTAAAAAAAGCACGTAAATTACTACTGGATATCACTAAAATTGGTTTACCGATTGCAACCGAAGCGTTAGATCCTAATACTCCACAATATATTGGTGATTTAATTAGTTGGTCAGCAATCGGCGCAAGAACAACCGAATCCCAAACGCATCGAGAAATGGCTTCAGGGCTATCCATGCCGGTTGGTTTTAAAAATGGAACCGATGGTAGCTTAGATGTGGCAATTAATGCAATGAAATCCGCATCTATGGCGCACCGCTTTGTTGGTATTAATCAACAAGGACAGGTTACAATATTACAAACTATGGGTAATCCGCATGGCCATGTTATTTTACGTGGCGGTAAAACACCTAATTTTGATGCTGAAAATGTGGCAGTGTGTGAAACACAAATGCAAAAGGCAGGTTTATTACCTAATTTAATGATTGACTGTAGCCATGCCAATTCTAATAAAGATTATCGTAACCAACCGATTGTTGCTGATACTATTATTGATCAAATCGAAAAAGGTAATAATTCCATTATTGGTGTGATGATTGAAAGTAATTTATTTGAAGGGAATCAACCATCAGAGCAACCACAAGAAAACTTGAAATATGGTGTGTCTGTTACTGATGCTTGTATTAGTTGGGAAACAACTGAACAATTATTACAAAAAATGAATAACCGGTTAGCTAAGTCATTAACTCAAAGACAAAACCAATCAGCACAAGCTTAACCTTTGTAAACAACAATCATAAAAAATCGCCGATGTTATCATCGGCGATTCAGATTGATGACAAACCTCGATATAATTCGGGGTTTATTTTTTTATTTAAACCATAAATAGGATTTTTAATTTGGATTTTATTAAATAAATTAAAAAATAGCTTAAAAAAACGTAACAAAAATAGCTTTATCGCTATTTTCTTGATATTTTGAGCCGTTGCGGCCAATAAACACTGCATTTGAACCTGCGCTCTTCCTCTAAATCGTGCATAGCGATGTCCGTGATGTTGTTTAGCATCAGCAAAGCTGCGCTCTATCGTTTCTTTTCGCCGAGCATAGACTTTTTTACCCCACTGACTTAAACGAATCTCGTTGGCTTTCTCTTTATCTGCTTCCCAGATATGCCGTGTGATGACTTTCTGTGTATTTTTACTCTATGTACACTGTGACAATAACGGACAGATTTTGCAGGTTGTTGCATCAGAATGATAATGACGATAACCTTCCCTGCTGGTAGTTTTATATATTAATGTTTGCCCGTTTGGGCAAGTATAAGTATCGTT
>NZ_LZHO01000082.1:0-9161 GCF_001690895.1 Gilliamella sp. Nev5-1
CCCCAGTGCGTTGATGGTATAGTGTTCGCTGGTCTCATCGCCATAGCGGATAGCACTTAATAGGCCGCTATCGGTCCACTGATAGTGCAACTCTTCTTGCATGGGGTTGATATAGCACAGCAGTTGTCCATCACTATCATATTCCCATTTTTCTTTGCTTTTTTCACTGGCATCGGCACTGTACTGTATACGCTCCATTAATAAGCCACGATTAAAGCGTTGCCATAAACGCTGACCATCGGGATAGGTGACCGATATGCAATTGAGCTCACCGTCATAGCGATATTCGGTGGTATTGCCTAAGGGGTCGGTTTCGGCTAAAAGCTCTCCTTCTTGACCATAGTGACGTTCAATTGTTGCACCACTCGGTGAAATATGCTTAACCTGACGGGCGGATTGTTTATCATGTACCCATATCTCTTTTGAGCCATCGACATAATTTTTAGGTTATAGCTATTTTAATTTATTAAAGTCTAAAACTATCTTTAAGATCTTTGTATTCATTAGAAGATAAATTATTTATAGTAATAAACATCAGTTCATTTTCAAATCCAAATCCTAGCGTAATTCTTCCTGTTTTAATAATAGTTTTTGCCACAGTTTTAGTAGACATATTGACTGTAATATTATTAATAGTCAAAGATACAATATATTCAGAAACATAATCATAAATTTTATTTTTTATCCTTGAAATATCAAGGATAGGTGCTCCAATTATGGTGTTTAATGCTTTAAAATTTATATCATTAGTAGTGATTTGATTAACTGAAGTAAGTGTAATACTTTTTAAAATCCCTGATTTTTCACCAATCTCAATTTCTAATAATGAAGTATCAAAATTACCTGTTCTCCAATATAAACTATTTTCATTAAAAAATTCATTTTCTTTTATATCTATAGTGAAAGGAACATAATAATCAATTTCAACATTACTATTTACTTTTGAGTAAATATCAATAAATTTTAACATTAGATCCTCCTATTTAGGGTTATATCTAGCATGTTTAACAACAATATTTTCTCCAATGTTTCTTAGTGCAGATAATAGAAATTCCCAATTTCCGCCATGGGGCATTTTGTCTGTTACTATTCCATTTTGTTTTAGCGCTGTTTTTAAGGCTAATTCAAATTCTGTTAAAGCAATTTGACTATTTATTGATGTAGTAAAAGTTCCTATGTGTTTATTACTACTAGTTAAAGATTCTAAAATAGGTTTAGTGCCATTAGGAGCGGTCCATAATTCCCTATTTCCAATTTTAATATTAAATGATGATGCAGTGGTAGTCTTGGGTTTTACTGATTCGGCGATCAAAGGCGTCATATTGATATAGCAAAAACAGCCTTTGGGTAGGCTAAAAAGTTATTGTGTTTTTTATAATAATCGTTCAGAAAAGATATTGATTTTATTTGATTTTTTAACAGGCAGTAAAATTACAGAGTAAATAAGGAAAATCCTCGCTGTTTTAATGCAAGGATTTGATATAAGCACGGTTGCTTATTAGCCGTCAATTATTCTATTTTAAGGTAGCCTGCGTTTAGGTTTTTCTGGCTCTGGTGTGGGTAATTTCCATGATATTAATAATCCCAATTGTCCAAGAAAATAATTGATATTATCAAGTTCATTCTCAAGAACTTGCCATAACCACAATTTATCACTTAATTCTTCAAGTGTACCGTGACTTGCATCACTTAATATCCAATCTTTCAGCGTGGTATTATTATCTACACTAATTTCTAAATGATGCTGATTAATAATATTAGCGGTATAAATCATTCTTAATCGCTTATTATCACATAAATACTAAAAAGTACCTTATTAGATCTCAATGACAGGTCTCATCCAAAACGCAACAATACTATCATTTGCTATAGATGCTATAACATTATTAGCAAACTCAATAGAACAAGAATACTGTGTAATACTTGGGTTACCTACAAAAATCCAACAGGAAGACGGATCTTTATATAATTGCCAATGATCAGATCCTGGAATTTCAATAGATACCCCAGATATAAGTTTATTTTTTTTAAGGTTAATAGATAGTTCACCATAATAACTATTAGGTATTATAAGCGGCTTATCAATAGCATGTATTAAAGGAAATAATCCCCAAGGGTAAAGTAACTTGCCTGTATTAATACCAACTTCGATTTGCAGTGTATGCACAGTCAAAGAAGTACATCCACCATGACCTGATAATCTAACTAAATTGTCATTAGAACATTCAATGAAGTCTAACGAATATTCTGATTCTCGATAAACTAGCTTTCCTGACAGCGGTTTATCGGTTTGATAAAAATCAAATAATAATTTATTCATTTTACTTTTTTTCTCTTCGTTTCTGGGCACTCATCCAACAACCCCAACGGGTCAATCCAAATCAGTGGGTAGGGTATGGCAATAAATGAATTTATGACCTTATCTTTTAGGTACTAAAAAGTGTGGATATACCAAGTAATCCCCACAAAATAAGCAGGGATTTGATTATCTTCTAATAAAAGCCAGGATTAACTAAATTTTCTGATTTAATGATTTCAAGGAAACGTTTATATGCGTTTTCGTTTCGTTCAATTATATTATCTAATAAAGATTCTTGGATTAAAGCCCAGTGAAAAATACCTTTTGAATTATTTTCAAAATACACTGTCTTAAAATTAATGTGAGGTTCAATTACTGATACTTCAGTAGCCCTATATTCAATAAATCCTCCGTGATTTTTAGGTAGTCCTAAAAAAAGAGTTTCATCATCGAACCAATAAATTGCAAATACATCTATAATAGTCCCAGTTAAATTTCTAATTTTCATAAAATAACCTTATTATTTGTCTGTAAACGATACACCTGGTTGTGGCCATTTGGATTTGACTGATGTTATTTTCATATCATATGCTTTTCCTGTATATGAATTATATTGATAATGAATATTGATGTTTGAACCATCAGGAAGTTCATGGATAGCCTGCATTTTTTTGAATCCAGCCGATTCAGGAAAGCGAGGATCGTTATTCATTCCTGGTAATTCTCCACCCAAAGCTGGATTTTTTTCTACTCCCCACAAAATAAGCAGGGATTTGATTATCTTCTAATAAAATTCAGGATTAACTAAATTTTCTGATTTAATGATTACGAGGAAGCGTTTATATGCGTCTTCGTCTCGTTCAACTAAATCATCTAATAAAGATTCCTGAATTAAAGCCCAGTGAAAAATACCTTTTCCATTATTTTCAAAATACACTGTTTTAAAATTAATGTGAGGTTCAATTACTGATACTTCATTAGAGCTATATGCAATAAATCCTCCGTAATTTTTAGGAAGCCCTAAAAAAAGAGTTTTATCATTGAACCAATAAATTGCAAATACATCTATAATAGTCCCATCTAATTCTTGAATTTTCATAATATAACCTTTTATTTGTCTATAAACGATACACCTGGTTGTGGCCATTTGGGTTTGACTGATGTTATTTTCATATCATATGCTTTTCCTGTATATGAATTATATTGATAATGAATAGACAACCCCAACGGTTCAATCCAATCCAGTAGGTCAGGAACATAGCTATAGGTATTTTCACCACCGGCAAGCCCTATTGGGTCTTGGCTGATGTAGCGGGCGGTGTACGGGTCGTAATAGCGGTAGCGATTATAGTGCAGCCTTGATTATTCGTATCATCCTGATACTCACCCTTACAGGGTCAATGCTAACGCATTGTTCAAATTTGTTCCAGACAAATTTGTCCTCGTCAAAATACTGCCCTTGAAAGCGCAGGTTTTGTGGTACGGTGCGGTATTCTATGGCGAGGTTGCCATAGGATTTAACTTCCTGCATCACATTTTATTATCTTAATTCAAAATTAATTTTTTCTGTTAAATTTGAGTCTATATCTTGTTCTCTTACTAATTGAAATATTTTTATAATATTATTAAATGTTATTTCTCCTAACTGTCTTTTTGAATAATCTGAATTGTTCCATATTATTAAAATCGGGCGTTCTACGTCATAACTCAAGCAATCCCATAATGCATCTAGATTTTCACCATAGTATTGACCAAAACCCAATAAAGTTGCTATTTGTTTATGAAAATCAGATTCTGAATGAATATTTTCACCATTTAGCACTATTTTTTTCATAGCTATTTCCATTTTCATATTTTATTGGTAGCTACTGCTATATCACGTTTAAATTCTACTGTAAATTTTTGTCTGTTTGTTGTCATTATTCACCTCATTTTGATGATATTAGTTTACTACCTAGAATGTTTTAAATTATTAAATTACTACATCCTGAGCCTATTCATAAAGTGATTTATACTACGGGTGCTATTGAGTCCATTCGTCGACAATTTTGTAAATTAACAAAGACCAAAAACGGTTTTCCTAATAAAAATAGCTTGCCCAAGCTGTTGTATTTGGTGTTGCAAAATGCGGAGTAAAAATAGACAATGCCAATCTAAAATTGGAATTTAGCATTGTCGCCGTTGATGATATTTTTCCTTAATCGCCTTGATAAGGTAATCTCTTTGTGAACTAAAATGACACAGAATTATGAACAGTCCCATTTTCTACGTGAGTTGTGTGCTAAATTTGGGGTATTTACAGCCTTGTACCGCCTATTTAATATTTCTTGATGGGATTGTTAAAAATGTATTAGTTATTTTATTGGTTCTCGGAGCATGGGGTAATTTAAACTAATAACCACCAACTTTGGCATCATATGCACTTTTTGACGGATTTAATTGAAAAAAATATTATTAGTTACTCCTCCTCATCTTCTATCTTGGGAATACAAGGGGATAAAAAAGGGTCTTTTTCTTTTCTTATTTTTCCTCTTGCTAAAACAAAGACTTCAAATTCGTTAAAGGCATCAATTAACTCATCATTTCTAACATACAGTAACCCATAAGATCCTTGTGAAATTTGAGCCACATAATTATATAACTCAAATATATCAGCTATATCCTGTGAATAATGGTTAGCATTTCCGCTAACCATTAGTTGGTAAGAAACATTAACTACATGTATTTTAATAAATCCTGAGCTATCATCTAGTTTATGCTTCGATATGAAAGTTGTAAGTTTATCTAATATAAATTTCATTTCGTAATCATCACTTTCATATGTAGAATTGCTTAATGATATCCATCCATAATATTCTATCATTTTATTACCTTACTTTTTTGGATTAAGTGGTTTAGTATCTATAACTAATTTTACACCGTAACGTTTGCTATATTCATGTAATTTATTTATTACCGACTTTGCAGGTTCGCCTTCAAAGTGATAATACGCGGAACGATTGGTTTCCTTAGCCGCTTCAAATGTTGCTTTCATTTGATTTCTAACACTCTTATTTAACTGTTGTAGAGGTGGCTTAGTTTGAGCAATATATGAGTCACTAATTGCATCAAACTCTCTTATATCATTAGCAAATCTTACTCTAGATTGTCCTCCCAATCTTTCTGCAAGAGCATCAGCTGCTGCATCAGGTTTGCTTACTTTAACTAAATCACCTGAATATTGATTAGATACCTTTCTAGAAGCTGTCCCCGGACACTCATCCGACAATCCCAACGGGTCAATCCAAGCCAGTGGGTCAGGAACATAGCTATAGGCGTTTTCACCACCAGCCAGCCCTATTGGGTCTTGGCTGATGTAGCGAGCAGTGTACGGGTCGTAATAGCGGTAGCGATTATAGTGTAACCCTGATTATTCGTATCATCCTGATACTCACCCTTTCAGGGCCAATGCTAAAGCATTGTTCAAATTTGTTCCAGACAAATTTGTCTTCGTCAAAATACTGCCCTTGAAAGCGCAGGTTTTGTGGTACGGTGCGGTATTCTATGGCAAGGTTGCCATAGGATTTGTAAACACCACTCCAGACAATGTCGCCATTCGCGGTTATGAGCTCTTGTGGAGTGCCGAGTTGGTCGTTGAGGTAGTAGTAGATTTGCCCACCCCGTCCACGACCGACTAACTGCGCCATCGGTCTAAAGCCGGTGCTACCCGGCTCGTAAATGTAACTGATGCAGCGGTAGTCTTGGGCTTTGGTGTGTTCATTGCGGATTACCTCTACACTAAAGTCCGCATCATCGGCATGGCATTCCGTAATAAGGTTTTCACCTTGCCAGAAGAACAGCGTTTTATCGCCCGTTTGCATGTCGGTTTTGCTGATTCGGCGACCAAAGGCGTCATACTCATAACAGTGTACGGTTTCTACCGTTTGATGAAAGTCTTTGTCGTTTTCGTCCCAGTAGTGGCGAATTTTTTTAAATTCAATAAGCTGATGTTGCCCATTCCATTTAAATTGGTGTTCAGTATGTTGCCGTTTACCGCGTAACTCTCGAATCACATTGCCGTATTGGTCGTACTGATAATGGCGGTCACCTTGAATCAATAAGCGGTTAGCCTTGAGCTCGTTACTGTGGGGGCAGGGTGCTTGGGGGGTGCCATGGGTTTTGGCAGTAGATGATGCGTGTTTTAATTCATCAAGCGGCTTTTCACTGCCCAGTAAGTTATCGGCCCCGTCAAAATAAAAGTGCTCATGATAGCCTTTATAGCTTAGCTCATCCGGTAACTGCCCTTGGCTATAAGGTTGGTGGCTAGCGCTACTGAGTCGGCTTTTTAAGTCGTGGGTGAAGGTTTTTACCCCTTTGTAGTTGTCGGTCATTTGGGTGAGCTCACTGGCAACATTATATTGGTAATGACGTTCAATCGGTTTATTCAGGCTGTCTTTGACCCTGACTTTTTGATTAAGCAATCGACCACGGCTATCAAATTGCTGATGACAATTGAGTTCGCCAAATCGCCCCATGCTACGGGCAATTTCATTGCCTTCCTGCCAGCGGTGGGTTGATAGTGTTTGACCGTTTAGGTCGATTTGGATAATTATACAGGAATTTTATCAAGTAGCTTATTGATCTTATCTGTATCTTCTGGATGAAGTTTTAAATAATTTTCGCACGCTAGTCGAACATATTTAAAACCGATTTTCTCTGGTACTATAATTTCACCCTCCCAGACACCAAACATTATTCCATTGAAATGATATTCAGGATCTAAATCATTCCAATCAGGGAAATTACAATATGTTTCATCCATTACAAAACCGATCCTGTTAATAATATATTCAATACTCCAAACAAATTTTCTATAAAGGTGGATTGAATTAAAAAAATCTTTAATAACCCAATCAGGATCATTGTCATAATCAATGTGTTTAAAAATATATTCGTTCATTATTTCGTTACCGGAAAGAAGTTTGTTACAGTTCCTGTTTTAAGGTCTAAATAAACCCTAAAACTTACTCCACCTGCGCTACTTGTGTATTCTCTAACGCCTGATGCCATTGCTGATTTATACCCACTAGCAGCAGCTTGTTGCCCTAAAGCTAATATTTTTTGATCTGATACTATTTTAGGATCATAAATAGTTTTGGTTAACGGTTTGTCTTTATAACCACTAATATTACCAGCTCTATCCTTTGCTGGAATTTTGTATTTTATTTCAGTTATACCAGGAACCCCTGTAGGTGTTTCGCCTACGATCTTTATACCATATTTGTTTGCAGCGGAATAAAATGCATTTGCATTGTGCCCACCTGTAATCCCTTTTCGCTGAGTATATTCCTTTACAGTACTTAAATGAGCTGGCTGATCGATGTCAAAACTAATACCATCAGGAAAAGTTTTAACCGTTGTCACTCCCGGACACTCATCCGACAACCCCAATGGGTCAATCCAAGCCAGTGGGTCAGGGACATAGCTATAGGCATTTTCACCACCGGCCAGTCCGATAGGGTCTTGGCTGAGGTAGCGACCTGTGTGCGGGTCGTAATAGCGGTAGCGATTATAGTGCAGTCCTGACTCCTCGTCAAAATACTGCCCTTGAAAGCGCAGGTTTTGTGGTACGGTGCGGTATTCTATGGCAAGGTTGCCATAGGATTTGTAAACACCACTCCAGACAATGTCGCCATTCGCCGTTATTAGCTCTTGTGGGGTGCCGAGTTGGTCGTTGAGGTAGTAGTAGATTTGCCCACCCCGTCCACGACCGACTAACTGCGCCATCGGTCTAAAGCCGGTGCTGCCCGGCTCGTAAATGTAACTGATGCAGCGGTAGTCTTGGGCTTTTGTGTGTTCATTGCGGATTACCTCTACACTAAAGTCCGCATCATCGGCGTGGCATTCCGTAATAAGGTTTTCACCTTGCCAGAAGAACAGCGTTTTATCGCCCGTTTGCATGTCGGTTTTGCTGATTCGGCGACCAAAGGCGTCATATTCATAACCGTGTACGGTTTCTACCGTTTGATGAAAGTCTTTGTCGTTTTCGTCCCAGTAGTGGCGGATTTTTTTAAATTCAATAAGCTGATGTTGCCCATTCCATTTAAATTGGTGTTCAGTATGTTGCCGTTTACCGCGTAACTCTCGAATCACATTGCCGTATTGGTCGTACTGATAATGGCGGTCACCTTGAATCAATAAGCGGTTAGCCTTGAGCTTGTTGCTGTGGGGGCAGGGTGCTTTGGGGGTGCCATGGGTTTTGGCAGTAGATGATGCGTGTTTTAATTCATCAAGTGGCTTTTCACTGCCCAGTAAGTTATCGGCCCCGTCGAAATAAAAGTGCTCATGATAGCCTTTATAGCTCAGCTCATCCGGTAATTGCCCTTGGCTATAAGGTTGGTGGCTAGCGCTACTGAGTCGGCTTTTTAAGTCGTGGGTAAAGGTTTTTACCCCTTTGTAGTTGTCGGTCATTTGGGTGAGCTCACCGGCAACATTATATTGGTAATGACGTTCAATCGGTTTATTTAGGCTGTCTTTGACCCTGACTTTTTGATTAAGCAATCGACCACGGCTATCAAATTGCTGATGACAATTGAGTTCGCCACATCGCCCCATGCTACGGGCAATTTCATTGCCTTCCTGCCAGCGGTGGGTTGATAGTGTTTGACCGTTTAGGTCAATTTGGCTGACTTCATCACCTCGGTAATAGTGGGTTAAGATGTTACCATCAGGCAGGCGCATTCTAAATAAGCGTCCCGCTTGGTCATAATCAAAATATTGACTACTAAAGCCTTGGTGCTCTTGCGTGATGCGTCCACATTTGTCGTATTGCCATACCAGTGGCCATTTGCCATCGTCCACCTCATTGAGTCGACCAAATCCA
>NZ_LZHO01000083.1:0-42261 GCF_001690895.1 Gilliamella sp. Nev5-1
ACAGAATCGACAGCAAAGCTAGACACGCACACCACTCAATATAGCTAGTACGCTGTCACCTTATTAACTCATATGAAGAATAATAACATGTATAAATCATCAATCATGGAATGGTTGCAATCGAATGCGCCATTAATTTACGGTGTCATTCTATCCATCATTATAGCCTACGGTCGTTTAACATATGACGGGGTAGGCGGACGCCGTAAATGGGTTGAAGCGTTATTGTGTGGTGCGTTGTCATTAGCTGCTAGCAGTGGGCTAGACTATTTTGGCTTACCAGTTAGTATGAATCCGTTTATTGGTGGCGCAATTGGATTTTTAGGTGTTGATAAATTACGTCAAGTATCAAATTCAATGTTAAGAAAAAGGGTTGACAACAACGATGACTAAGCTAACTGAACATTTTACGCTAGAAGAGTTTACTCGCTCGACAACAGCTAGTAGATTAAAAATTGATAACTCTGTGCCTGCTGATTTAATGCCCAACGTGCAATTAACAGCTATTAAGCTGGAGTTGGTAAGAAAAGCTTTAGGTAAGCCAATTATTATCACGTCTGGATATCGCTGTCCTGCGCTAAATGCTAAAGTTGGCGGTGTAGCAACAAGCGCTCACACAAAGGGATTAGCGGTAGACTTTAAATCGTCATTCGGTACGCCTAAAGAGATTTGTCAACAGTTGGTTGATGCTGGGGTGCAGTTCGATAAATTAATTCAAGAGCATAATCAATGGGTGCACATTGGTTTTAGTCCGACACATAATCGCCAAATAGTGTTAACAGCAGCCAAGCAGGGCGGTAAAACGGTTTATTTGAGTGGTTTAAAATGAATAAAACATACACGGCAATAGCGATTATTTTTACATTTATGATTTATGTTATTGTTAATTTGTGTAAAGACAAAGAAGCAATTCAAAAAACAAACGATGAACTGCTCGGAAAAATCGAACAGTTAAATCAGAACATCGCTAAAAACAATCAAATCATAGCAGATAATGAGCAAAGCAAACGCGAGCTAGAAAACCAATCGCTAGAACGTCAGGAGCGAATCAATGAGCAACTTAAAAATAATGACTGTGCTAATGAGCGTGTTCCTAGGGTTATCTCTAACAGCCTGTACAACAGAGCGAAAAATCTACGTCAATCGACCGATACCAGCAAACTTGCTCAGTGATTGTCTGCCAAATTTACCTCCGAAATCAATGACATTCGGCGATAGTTTGAAATATAACGAACATTTATTAAATGTTATTGAAAAGTGTAATGCAGATAAAAGGGCGATAAAGGAGATTAGTAACAAAAATAACCATTAACTTTTTGTGGAAATAAAATATAATAATTTAACAAATTTACTTAGAAAGGAGTTAAATTATGGAACTAAAAAACAAAACTAAGAGGAAAGCAAGTGGGAAGTGCCCTTATTGTGAAAAGAGTGTTTCAGCAATAGTTATTGAGGAAAATACATTAAGAAGAGATAAGTGCCAATGCCCTTCTTGCTATAAGATTATCTATGTTTGCCGTTGGCCTGGTTGTTATAATTATACTGTTGTTGGGGATTTTTATGATGATGAATTATGCCCTAGGTGTAGTGAAGACATCAGTAGGTCAACAACTGGTATATTAAAAGGTGCTCTCAAAATAGTATCGACTGCGGTCGTGAGCCTAGCTATAGCAAAGGGTATTAATAAAGATAAAAATAAAAAATGATAGAATACATTATCAATCAAACCGCTTAACTGGATGGATGAACAGCTTATTAAAATGCAAAATAGCTACATAAAGCAACATAACGATTTGATGCTTGAGTACATGAAAGAAAAAGATGTGGCTAGTATGTCAGGTCGCTTATTAAGGCGATGGGGTAAAGAGAAAAAGCCAGAGTTAACAAATAGGATACAAAAACTACAAGAGCAATCACAAATTCAATTATTAATTTAAGGAAAGATTATGAAAAAGGGCGAAAAGAAAAAAGTAGGTCGCCCAAGTGAACTAGCCGAGTGTTTAATTAAGGCTAAAGAATACTTACTTGGGGGCTACGAAACATTTGGGGATGTAGTGCCAAGTGTTGCAGGCTTAGCTTGTTATCTCGGTAAGCACAAGTCATCAATGTATGAATACGCAAAACAAAACAAAGAGTTTTCCGACACGCTAGAAGCAATTAAAACACTACAAGAGAATAAACTAATAAATGGTGGGCTAACTAGCTCATTCAATCCAACTATTACAAAGCTGATGCTATCTAATCATGGCTATAGCGAAAAACAAGAAATAGACCATCAATCATCCGACGGCTCGATGTCACCAAAACCAACACGAATAGAGTTAGTAACACCCAAAGAGTAAACACTATGACCACAGCACAAATACAGTTACCTAAAAAATTGATATCTGTGTTTGTAGCCGAAAATGTTAGGTATCGCGGCGCATATGGCGGTCGAGGTAGTGCTAAAACTCGTTCATTTGCTTTAATGACAGCGATTAAAGGTTATCAATTTGCAGAAGCAGGGGTAAGTGGTGTAATACTGTGCGCCCGTGAGTTTATGAACTCGCTAGCTGATTCAAGCATGGAAGAAGTGAAACAGGCCATTCGCTCGGTTGATTGGTTAGCTGATTATTACGATATCGGGCAAAACTATATCAGAACAAAGAACGGGTTAGTTAGTTATGTGTTTTGTGGTTTACGTCATAATCTAGACAGTATTAAATCAAAAGCTAGAATTTTATTATGCTGGGTTGATGAAGCGGAAAACGCATCAGAAATCGCATGGCGAAAGTTAACCCCTACGGTTCGTGAGACTAACTCCGAAATATGGGTAACGTGGAACCCCGAAACAGAGGGAAGCCCAACAGATATAAGATTCAGGCAAACACCGCCGGAAAATGCGGTTATCGTTGAGATGAATTATAACGATAATCCGTTTTTTCCTGATGTGTTAGAGCAAGAGCGGTTGAACGACCTCGCCAGACTAGATTACGCATCATATGCGTGGATTTGGGAAGGGGCATATCTCGAAAATTCAGATAAACAGGTTTTAAGTGGGCGATATGTTGTTGAAGAGTTTGATGACAATCTACATAAAAAATCCGACCGCTTACTATTTGGTGCGGATTTTGGCTTTGCTAATGACCCGAACACATTAATCCGCTCATTTATTCTCAATGATTGCCTATACATCGAATACGAAGCATACGGCGTGAATATCGAACTAGACGAGATGGGTTCTTTTTACGATTCAGTGCCAGAGTCTCGAAAATGGCCGATAAAAGGCGACTGCTCACGACCTGAAACTATTAGCCACATCAAGCGCAAGGGTTTCAATATCTCAGCAGCGAAAAAATGGCAGGGTAGCGTCGAGGACGGTATCGCATATCTGCGAGGGTTTAAAAAAATCATTATCCATCCTCGCTGTAAACACACAGCAACTGAGGCGCGGTTATACAGCTATAAAACTGACCGCGTAACTAATGAAGTGCTACCAATCATTGAGGATAAAAACAATCATTGTTGGGATGCGATACGTTATTCGCTGGATGGTTACATTAAACATAAACGAACAGCAGGGCTATTCATGAGGTAATAATGAGTTATACAAAATTAACGGATGAACAACTGTTAAATAGCGCGCAAATGGCGATTAACAGTAACCTAGATGTGCAACGGCAACGGTTAGCATATGCGTCACACGGGTTGATGAATAACAGCAAACGGGCATACATCGATCGCGAATTTGGCTATCCTGAAAACCTCTCTTTTAATGATTATTATAAACTCTACAAAAGAAATAGTGCGGCGCGTGGTTTTGTTGAGCGATTGAGTGATATTTGCTGGATGGATTATCCAAAATTCATTGACGGTGATATTCGAGAGCAGGATACAAAACTAACTGCGTGGGAAAAAATTGTAACTGATTTATTTAATGACAAATTGTGGCCGTCAATTATTGAGGCGGACAAACGCGGAATTGTAGGGCGTTACGCTGGGTTAATTATTCAACTGCGCGATGGTAAAAAATGGGATGAGCCAGTTGATGTTAATGTAATGAATAGATTAAATCCTGTTGATGCTATCGTTAAAATTATTCCCGCATGGGAGGAGCAACTCACTGCGTGCGAGTGGAATAATGATGAATCTGACGAAAACTACGGGCAGGTTACGATGTATCAATTTAATGAAGCGTCTATCGGCAATAACTCTGGTAAACCTAATTTATCGCGCAGGATACATCCAGATCGCGTAATTATCCTCAATGAAACATCTGTTATTAACTCAATAGATGATGGTGAATCACAGCTAGAGGTTGGTTATAACGATTTAATCGACATGATGAAATACTCTGGCGGTAGTGCTGAGGGATTCCTCAAAAACGCTAGTCGTCAAGTCCATGTTAATTATGATGCAGACACCGATATGGACGAGCTAGAGCGAGAGTTGCGCAGACGAGGATTTGAACAACCAGCTGATGCGTTAAATAAACAAATATCATTGCTAAATTCAGGCACTGATAGCGCGCTAATCACATCAGGTGCTACAGCTAACATATTATCGGTTTCACCAGCTGACCCGAGTTCGGGTTGGACAGTTTCAGCAAATAGTTTTGCTGCGTCGGTGAGAATGCCATTTACAATCATTTTTGGTCAACAAACCGGGCGATTAGCATCTGATGAGGATAAGGCCGATTACGCAAAACGCGGCATGTCACGACGTAACGGTTTTTTAACAGCATTAATTAAAAATCTGATTAACCATTTAATCAAATTGAGAGTTATTGAGCCGCTAAAAAACGGCGTATTGACATTGAAATGGTCAGATTTATTAGCTCCAAGCCAAGCCGATCGAATCGAGGTTATGCTAAAAATGTCTGATGTTAATGTAAAAGCGCAGCAATCGATGGGCATTCCAGTGTTCACGCCGAATGAAATACGAGATGCAGGCGGTTATGAGCCTGATCCTGATTTAGAGGATATTGATATTGAAGAAGCCGAGACTGATAAAACCGATTCCGAAAAATCCGATACTACCGAGAAGTAAAACCAATCCCACCCTATCAAATAAACAAATTCTTCAAATGCGTAGCGAAATACAAAAACGCTACAAAACAATCAAACAATCAATTATTGAGCATATCGAATTAAGCTTAGGCCACTATGCTAAAGAGCCGATTAAAACAGCGATATTCGTTGATAATACACTCTATGTCGTTAATGCTAGTGTTAATTACACTATTGACGGCAATCAACTTGCTAGGGTGTTAACTCGCATTCAAGAAATTGTTGATGAAAACTTAATTGATGGCGGTATTGAGAAGTTTTGGGCAGGTAAGTTTGTTGCTGATATGTATCAAATGGGGACTAATCGCACTTTTCATAATCTATCCACTCAATCACCACTTTATTCACAAGCTACATCACTGGAATCACTGTTATTTAGTGATGCTTACATTCGCCGAATCGGGCTTGCATATACAGCAACATTCAACGACTGGAAAGGGCTTGCGGATAATCTAAAAAGTGATTTAGGTACGGTTTTAAGTAGCGCTGTAGCCCGAGGGATTAATCCGAGAGAAACAGCCGATATTATCAGTAAGCGTATTGATGTTTCATATAGCAGAGCTAAAGCCTTGGCGCAAACTGAACAAGTAGGCGCACTTCGTCAAGCAACATGGGACGAAACTAAACGCACTCAAGAGGAGTTAGGGTTAAAAACAGGCTTATTACATATGTCTGCTTTAAAGCCTACTTCTAGATCTACACATGTCGATAGACACGGCAAGGTTTATACTGTTGAACAAGTAGCTGATTGGTATGAAGAAAGCGGTAATCGATACAATTGTTATTGCGCTCAAGTTGCGGTGCTGCTTAATGAAAAAGGTGATCCATATAATCAAGCAAGTATTGACAGATTATTGAAAGAATCTGATGAATGGCGTGAACAAAACAAACCGAAACAGCAAAGCTTAAATTCTGTTGAAGACGCTAATGAATGGGCAAGAAAACACATTACTGAAACCTCAAACCTACCGCCAGATATTGATACTAAAGAGTTAGCACCATGCCTGAAATTGGTATCGGAAATTCAAGAACGATTTAACCTACCTAAATTTAGGTATGCTGGAACAATAACAGGTGATATTTATAAATACCCAGAACCTCCAAAAGAGATGTTGGCTGCGTATTCACATAAAGCTAATGCATTGCTTATTACATCTGATAGCGTTGATAAAAAAGCGTTGTTAGAAGAGGATTTAAAAAGTAAAGCAAATGGATATAAACGAAGCTCTATAAATATGATTGGTCAGACTAATAACGAAGAATTAGCTAAAATAATTCATGAAATGGATTACATCCCGTGGATAGCGGTATCAACTCCAAGAGGCGTTTATGCTCATGAGATGGGACACGCATTACATTATCAACACCAGGAAGAAATTGATAATATCATTAAGAAATTGTGGGGACGAGGTTGGGCACACGCAATTAGTAAGTATGCTCAACGTAACAAACGAGAATTTGTCGCTGAGGCGTTTTCGTTGTATATTGAAAATCGCATAGAAGCTAAAAAAAGACTACATGCAGAACTATTTAAATTTTTCCAATCGTTAGATAAGGGCATTAAATGAATAAGTTTGATTTATTAGTTGAGCAAGCAACTAAACTGATTAACACCGAGCCACTTCCTGATGACGCAGAGGAACAATTGCAACAAATTATCGACCAAGCTGCCGACAAAACGGAAAGGCGCATGTTAGCGAGTTTTGCTGAATCTCTGTTTGTTATAAGGAATGAGTAATTAATTCACTGAACCGCCCTCTGGCGGTTTTTTTATATCTAAAATCCACACGAGGTAAAGCATGACACTTAAAAGTGTAAATGTTTTATCTGTCGTTAATAGTAAATCCAAAATATCAACGCAAATCATTGACGGGAAAGAGCACATTGTTATCAATGATGTGGTCCCTATCGTGGATGATATTGTCATGAACGGAATTTTCTATCCGGCAGATGAAATTAACAAATCGTACATGACATTAAATGATAATTTAATGCCACTTGACCATCCACGAATAAATAACGAGCACGTTTCTGCATTAAACCCTCAAGCTATTAATAACTTCTATATTGGTGCTTGGGGCAGAAATGTTCGTAAATCTAACGATAAAGTCTTAATGGATGCCTATATCGATAGAAAATTTGCTGAAAGCACTGAAAAGGGGCGAATGCTTGTAAATCGACTTGATGACATGATGAGCGGAAAAAATACCACACCGATTCACGTGTCAACTGGGCTAACTTACACGCCAGATAATCAATCAGGCACATCAAAAGGTAAACGGTACAAGTCAATAGCTCGAAACATGAAGTTCGATCATGTCGCAATATTACCTGACAAACAAGGTGCTGCCACGCCAGATGACGGAGTGGGTATTTTTGTTAACTCCAACGGTGAAAAATCGCCAATTGAAAATGTAAGCCTTATTGAGTGTTCAGAAGATTCAATAAGCAATGTAATTAGTAAAACCATTAAAGAGGTTTTAAGCGTATTTAAATTTAATCAAAAAGAGGAAGAAGACTTAATGAAAGAAAAAATCTTACTAGCTCTAAATGCTGCAGGTATTAAGACCGATGGCTTATCAGATGAGCAACTGTTAAAGGCTTATAACGAGCAAACAACCAAAGAAGCGATTGAGAAAAAGAAAACTTCTGAGGAAGAAGAAAAGAAAAAAGCTGAACAGGAAAAGAAAAATGCAACTAATGCCGAAGATGCGCCAGCATGGGCAAAAGCATTGATGAATAAGGTTTCAAGTCTGGAATTAGCAGTAAATGCCAACACAGAAAAAGAACTCTCAGTTAAGCGAGAAGCAGTAAAAAACAAGTTCAACATGACACAAACTGCGGTAAATGCGCTATCTGGTGAGCCGTTAGATGCCTTATACGCACAGTGCGTTAAAACAGCGCCTATTAGCGGTGGTTTTGCTAATAATTCAGATAATTCACTATTAAATATGGAGGCTCCAGAGTAATGATTCGATTTAAAACCGTGATTGGTGGTCCAGCACGCAAAAACGACCCACAAACAATTGACTTAAAAACAGGTGAAGCGATTGCGCCATGCTCTTTGGTTGCTGTGGTTAACAATAAGTTAATGAAACATTCGGCAGCAGGTGAGCAAACCCAAGCATTAGTCATCACAAATGATTATCTGGGTGGCCATGATATCCGTGACAATGTACCTAATGACACATCAGGCATCGCCATTATTTGTGAAGATGATGTTACTTACCATGTTTTAGTAAAAGCAGATGAAGCGTTAACAGTTGGCGACAAATTAACATCTAACGGTGACGGTACACTAAAAAAAGCAAGTGGTACTGATGCGGTGCTGTTCTATGCATTTGAAACCTATACCGTTGGCGCAACCGCTGAACAAGTTCGAGTTCGTAAAGCTTAAGGAGCAATAATGAAGAACGAAAAGATTATTTTTAATAAAAAATTAATTACCAATTCCGCTCAAGTAGCACAGGCTTGGAATCAGTTAAAAGCAAGCCGTCAAATCTTTAATAACGCTCAAAACCAAATGAGCGCAACACACGGCAATGCTATTGAAGTTAATCAAGCCGCAATCTTAACCCAAGATTACTGGCGTGAAGTGGATAACGTGACTACCCGTGTTATTCGTGATGACGAGGGCGCGCCATTACTTGATGATTTATTATCGTTAGGTACGCCTATCTCTATTGGTAAAACAGCGGCACTATATCGCGTTTCAAGCGATGCAGGATATGTTAATCGCTCAATGTCAGGACAAGAGCCAGAAACGCTAGATAAGGTTGTTTATGACCATTACGGCGACCCTGTGCCAATTTTTAAAACAGGCTATGCTCGTGAATGGCGTGAATGGTTAGGCTTGCAAACTGAAAACATCGACGCAATGTCAGATGACCAAGAAGCGGCAGTTGCAGCATTACGCCAAGATATGGCGCAATACATTTTAACGGGTGATGAAAAAATCAAAGTACAAAACTTTGAGGGTAAAGGTATCACTAATCATCCACATACAAATCAAGTGGATTTAAGTGCGTCTGGTTTAAATATTGATTTAACTTCTACCTCAACAAGTAACGACGATATTATTAATTTCTTCACAAAAGACTTTGTAGTCATTCTTGATGCCAATTTAGTGTCAGAACAATTAAAAGTCTTTATCTCTCCTGAAATTGAGCGCCGTTTAAATCTTCCTTACTCTAATTCAAATGGATTTAAAGAGGGGACAGTAAAAGACTATATTTTACGTTACTCAGCGCACATTGGTTCATTCACCAAAACATTTGAGTTAAAAGGCAATCACTTTATTGGTTACGTTCGTAACGCTCAATACATCAAAACACGTATTGCAGCACCAATCGGTTCATTCATGAAGCAGCGAATCAACCCACATGATAATTATCAAACATTGGTTTGGTCGGCATTTGGTTTACAAATCAAACGAGACTTTAACGGCAAAAGCAAAGTGTTTAATGCAAGGGGGTAATCAATGAAATTGCGAGTAACTAAACGCGGCTGTTTCGGCCGCATTGATGGTGCAGTGGCTGAACTACCTATCGGGCATGAGTTTAAGGTCAAGGATATACCGCCAGCGTTTGTTGGGTGTGTAATTGTTATTGAGGATATTAAAATCACACCCCCAGAAACTCTTTTAATTCTAAAAATAGAAGATAAAGATGTTGACCTTAGCAAGTTGACTGTTGATGGACTAAAAGAGTTTGTCGAAGCAAATAATTTGGATGTAACTCAAGAGAAAGGCGAGGTGAAAGCTGATTTTGCTAAGCGTATTTATAGCGTGGCTCTTGCTAAATTAGGAGAATAAAGATGACGGTACAGGTAACCGCAGAAGACGTTAATCAAATGTTATCAGAGCTTGGTTATTCTGTACCGAGCTTAGTTATTGATGCAATCCTTAAAAAAGTCAACTCAATCAGTGATTGCTTGGTAGCTCATGGTTATTCAGAAGCCGATCAGCTTTTAATATTGATTTATTCCGCTTGCTTACTGGCTCAAATGCAAGGAGCAAGAAAAATCGCATCACAATCAGCACCAAGCGGTGCGTCAAGGTCATTTAAATATGATGATGTGGGTTTTAAATCCATGTACTCATTGCTAAAAAATCTTGATGTCCACGGCTGTACTGATTGTCTAGATATTTCTTGCTCAAAAAAATCATTTTTTTTAGTTGTTGGAGGTAGGGATGAGTAATACAGCGAATTGGAGCTATACAAATGTTGCAACCGTATATCCTCACATGGGATACGACGGAGAAAACAATGTTGATACTTATGGTCAACCTTATTTGGTGAAATGCACATGGAAAGATGAAGCGCCAAACGCATTAGGTGCTTACATTGATTCCTTAGGGGTTGAAAGGGTAAGAAAAACAACTTTTTACACCGAAGACAATCGAATTAAGCAGGGTGACTTCATAGTAAAAGGCGATAAAACTTCATTACAGTTAGAAGCCTCAAACGCTGAACAAGTGAAGTTTGTGCTTGAATATGACATGAGCGTTTTTGGTGAAATCCCAGATTACGAGGTAGTTACATAATGGTAGTTAAAGGCGTTTCAAAGGTGAACAGAAATATTCAAAAGATAACTAATGAAATTGCCAACATCAGAACTCAAAGAATTATCCAGCAAATTATGATTGTTGGTATGTCTTTTGTAGCTCCAATCACACCTAGAGACACTTCAACGCTAATTAATTCGCAGTATAGAGAACTAAAACCAATACCAAAAGGCTGGACTGGTCGAGTTGGTTATACTGCTAATTACGCAGCATTTGTTAACAATGCCAAAGGTACAGCAAAAGGTAAGCGTACCGGTAAGAAATCTCAGGGGGATTATTGGTCTCCCAACGCAGAACCTCACTTTGTTGAAAAGGGTTTTGAAAGGGACGGAAAGCAGGCTATTGAGCAAGTTATTAAAGATGGTTACAAAATATGATTTCTGATACATATAACTCAATCAAAGACTGGCTAAATTCACATAATTTACTTGATGATTACATCTTACAATTTCGGAAGTGGGTTGAAGTAAAAAATACAAAATCCAATAGATATATTGTGATCGTCCCTGCTGGCGGAGGTAATGCCAGCGAAGCAGTAACACGAGATTATTTTAGGATTGTAATTATTTCAGCGATTAATGATTCGAATATTGTAGCAGTTAATGATAGAGCGGATGAAATCAGGCAGTTTATGCTAGATGATTTTGAATCTAATAATGTTATTTCAATGAACCCAATCGGCGGAATAACGCAATCAAACACAGAAGAAGGGCGGTTTATTTTCGAATTTACTGCTCAAATGATTATATCAAGATAAGAGGTACATTATGGCTAAAAGCAATGCAGGAACTGGTCGAAAGGTCGGTGTTTATTATTCAATCGGTAATCCAGACAAAAAACCAAATGATGCGGATTATAAGCGGTTGGGAATGATTCGGGGTAAGTCACGAGGCGTGAATTGGAACACAATTGATGTTACAGCCGATACATCCGAAGATGGTACAACTGAATCAATGGTTACAACCAAGGAAAAGACAGTGTCATTTGACGGTATTTCTCGAGGTGATGACATCCAGAATCAAAGTGCCTTATTAGATCACATTGAAAGCCCATCACAGGACACTGACGGGCAACCATATGCTTGGATTAAAATTGTCAATCCAACTATTAACAGAGTGATCGAGGGGTGCTATTTGTTGTCCTCATTAACCGAAGAATACCCGTATGATGATGTATGCACATGGTCTATTGAGGGTACTAGCGCAAATAACGTGACTAGAACAGTTATTCCACCAAAAAGGACGTAGAATGAAACCAGTAATAAAGGACATTGGGGAATTTATAATTCATCATAAAGAAACTGATTATTTATTTATCCCGTCTTTTTTTAACATGACAAAGATTGGTAAACCAGATGAAATAGTTGAGATTTTTTCTATAATTTTTGGCGAAATAAATAATGACAATTTCACATCCGTTATAGAATGCGCTGACAAAATACTTGAGGCTTGTTGTACAACGGATTGTTCTGTTATTACTGGTTATCTCAAAGGCGAAGACAAGTTGGTTAATATTGAGGCGGCAATACCTGTTGAAGATAAATTGATTCTATCTCAGCATTTGTTAAAGCACGGCTTAATCGGTGATGTTTCGCCTAAAAAAACTAGCGAAGATGCAAGCTATAGCAATGAATTTCATGCCAAAAAATTTGTTTATATGGCAGTTGCTCATTTGGGGATGAGTGAATTTGACGCATGGAACATGTCAATGACCGCTTTTCAAGAAGCCATGGAAGCGAAATTTCCTACTAACGATAAAGATATCATTTCACAAGATGACTATGACTCAGCTATGTCTTATGCGGATTCTATTGTCGGATTAACCCTCTAATTTCTTCTTGGTTTATTAATAATATGAAAAAATCCATCACCTTTAAGAGATCATTTAATGATCAACTTATCGAAATATTATGCTATTATTCTGACGATAAAAATAAACAGGATAATGCAATGAAAATTGAATCACTAAAAATAGAAAATGTTGGCGGTATATCTAGCTTGTCGTTAGATAGTTTTGACCCCAACTTAAATATTATTTGCGGTGAAAACGGGATAGGTAAAACAAATATTTTGGATTCAATTGCATCATTGTTTTCAGGTTATGAACCGATATCTATTAGTGTTAAATCAGGTTTTGAGCAAGGATGCATAAAAAGCTCAGTAGATGGAAAAGTAATTTCGCGACCAATAAAGAAAAAATATACAAATCTTACCTATACAAAATGGGAATGTGTTAATGATGATGAAAATGCAAATTTCAATTTACTATATTTAAAAGTTAATCGCGTTTTTAAATATAGGCGAGAAAGTAGTATTAATTCAGACCCAGACGTTACCAATAGAACATCGGAAAACGCTGAAGGTTTAGATAATAATGATATAAAACAATGGTTTGTTTCTAGATATTTGCATGGCGCGCATGCTAATAATTTAACTGATGTTCAACAAGAAAACATTAAATTAGCAATAAGCTGTTTTTCGTTACTTGATAATAAGGTTACATTTTATAAAACCACTACTCAAAATGAGATAATTGTAAAAACACCTACAGGAGAAATATATTTTGAGCTTTTATCTTCTGGATTTAGGTCTATTTTATTTATTTTATTGGGCATAATTAAAGAAATTGAATATCGATTCCAAAACAACAATGTTTTAGCATCAGACTTTAATGGAATTATTCTAATTGATGAGATAGAGTTACATCTTCATCCTGAATGGCAAGGTAAAATTTGCAGCGTTCTTACAAAAACATTTCCGAAAGCCCAATTTATCATCAGTACGCATAGCCCTCACGTTATTCAAACCGCCGAGGCGAACGAAGTTATAGCTTTATCTGGGCAGAATGGTCATTTAGAAAAAAGAACCTTAGATATCGCCCCACATGGCTTTAAAGGATGGACAGTTGAGGAAATTCTTACTGATGTAATGGGTATGAGAGATGTTCGAACAGAAAAATATAGGGAAGTTTACACAAAATTTAGTAGGGCGCTAGATGATAATGATATAAAAGCTGCTACTGAAGCTCATAACGAATTAGATAAATTACTTCATCCTACATACCCTTTAAGAGCACTTTTTAAAATGCAATTGGATGGGCTTAAGGGTTAATCCATGATTAAGTTAGAAAAAGGGAAAAAACCCGATTACTTAAGCGATGATAAAGTTCAAGAACTAATAGAAAGGTATAAGTCTAATTCTGATACTGTATGGAATCACGAAAAAATAAAGGAGCGATTATTAGAAAGCAGCAACTCTAAATGCGCTTATTGTGAATGTCAATTACAGATTGAAGATTCATACGTTGAAGTTGAGCATTTTAAATGTAAAAAACGATATCCTGATGAAGTCGTAAATTGGGATAATTTGTTACCTTCATGTAAAAGGTGTAATCTCAGAAAGGGGAGTTTGGATGTTGTTATAACACCTATTATAAATCCTTATGAGGATGATCCTAAATTACATTTATCTATTCAAGCTTGTCGTTTGTATCCAAAAGAAAATGCAGGCTCAAAAGGTGACAATACTATTAAAAAATTGGCTTTAAATGACTATGAACGATTGTTGCAATCAAGATTCGAGGCTTCAAATCGTATAAATAAATATATAGACGATTTAGTTAATAATAAAAGTAATATTGATTATGTTAGAAATAATATGATCACAACACTGGAACTGTGCCAACCAGATAAAGCTTTTTCTGCTTTTCTCGCTTTTACTTTGCTTAATAACAAAGATACAAAAATAATCAAACAAGTTTTAATCGATAATGACTTATGGGATGATGATCTTAATGAAATGTATGAAACCTGCAAAAAAATAGCCCTAGACTCTAGATAACTTATCGTTAACCAACCAAATTCAATTAAACCACCTTCGGGTGGTTTTTTATTACCTAAATTTCTATAAGAGGTTTTTATGTCATTTGAAGCAGGAAGTATATATTACACAATTGAAGCCAAAACGGGCGATTTATTGACAGCTGATAAACAGATATCAAGTTTTAATCAACGAGCACAAGACGGCTTCAATAAAACGGATAAATCCGTTAATTCTCTGAGCGGCTCAATGAGTAAACTTACTACTATTGCTAAAGCTGTATCTGCTGCTTTGGTTTCTAGCCAAATCATTGCATATGCTCAAAGTTGGAACGAGCTAGAAGACCGCATACAAAATACTGGTGCGACAGCATCGCAAACTAAAGATATTTTAGACCAGCTATTAGCTACATCTGACCGAAACGGTCGTACAATTGAGGAATCATCGGAATTATATATCCGTCTTTCAAACTCGATGGGCGAGCTGGGTTATAGCACTCAGAGTACATTGTCTTACATCGATACGTTATCTAACTTGATGACAATTAATAAAACTAACGCGTTAAGCGCAGAATCAGCTATCAACGCCCTTACCAAAGCGCAGATGAAAGGTAAGCTTGCTGGTATCGATGCAATGTCTGTTTTTAATGCAATGCCAAGCGTTCTTAAAACCCTCGGAAAGCAGTTAAAGAAAACTGAGGCAGAAGTTCGGAAAATGGCGTCTGATGGCAAGTTATCTATGTCGGACTTTACCGATGCGATGATAGCAGCACAAGATGAAACTGCGGCACTTGCTGATAATATGCGTAATACTGTAACTGATGGTATCAATCGTGTTACGAATAACCTAAAAAAATACCTCGGTGAACTCAATAATTCAACTGGCGCAACCAAAGTTTTAGTTGATTCGCTGATTCTAATGTCTCAGCATGTCGATATTTTAATGACGGGTGTTGGTGCGCTTGCCGCTATTTATGCGGGTAAATATATCACATCACTAGCTAATGCGACCAAGCAAAGTGCTGAGAAAGTGATTGAAAATATCAAACTAGCAACATCTGAACGAAATCTAGCAAAAGAAGAGCTTAGATCGCTTGAGGTGGAAGGCAAAAAATTAACAGCTAGACGCAATGAACTAGTTGCTTTAAAAGCTGTCACAACGTCAAAGATTCAATTAGCAGCAATTGAAAAACAACTAAATAATATCGATAAACAGCGAACTTTATTAATAGACAAAGAAGCTTTAGCACAAACAAGATTAGCATCTGCAACGAAATTATCTACTCTTGCAGCTAACGGTTTAAAAAGTGCTATGGCTTTACTTGGTGGCCCAGCGGGTATGTTGTTCTTAGCCGCAGGTGCATTGACAATGTGGTCAAATAAAGCCGCTGATGCTAAACAGAAAGCATTGGATTTTGCTGGAGCTGTAGATGATGTAAATGAATCACTTAGCAGTTTAACTGCTAACCAGCTTGCAGCTAAAATAGATGAAATTAACGATGACTTAAGCTTAGTTGAAAAGCAAACAAAAAAAGCTCAAGCAGAGCTGAAAAAACTTGAAAGTTATAAAAAAGATAGAAACGAAGCCATTGTTAAGGGATATGTTGGTGAAAAAGGACTTGATCGGCTAGAAAAAGAGATTGCAAGATTAAAGGCTGATATTGATACTTTTTCTCAATCAACTCAAAAATTGACAGCTAAGTTACAACATTATAAAAATGCTTTAGGCGCAATAACAGGACCTACACAGCAGGCAACACAAAAAACGGATAAATTTATCGATTCACTCGATAAAGCCACAAAGACAAAAATTGATGAAAAAATAAAATCTCTTTCAACTGAGCTTGAAATTTCAGAAATGAAGCTTAGCGGTGCTAAAAAAGCTGCTTATATTTATGAAAATGCTTTAAGTGAACTGGGAGATGAATCCGATAAGTATAAAGTTGCCTTACTTGGACTTATCAATGGAACCGCCGAATGGGCTGACATGTCAGATGAAGTAAGAAAAACATTAGAGCCTTTACTTAACGCGTTAGGTAAAATGTTTGACGCAAACGAAAAACTAAACGCTAGTAAAAAAAGCGGACGAGGCACAACAAGAACTTATGCAGAAGAAATAAAAAATCTTAAAAATCAGCTAGAAGTTGCTAAGCTTGAAGCCAAAGGAATGACGGTTGAAGCGAAAGCACTTGCAATTAGCCAGCAAATCGGCACAAAAGCGACAGCGGCACAAACAGAAGAACTTAAGCGATTAATTCAAGAGCAAGAAAACTTGCAAAATTCGCAAGCGGGTGAAGATTTTGCAAAACAAGAAATCTACAATAAAAAATCACCTCTTGAGCAAATCGACATTGACGAGCAAGAGAAGTTAGATAAATTAAGCAAATGGCGAGAAACAGGACTTGCAAATGAGCAAACTTATCAAGATGCTTTAACTGCGATAACTCAAGATGCTGTTGATAAACGAAAAAAACTTGAAGATGAAGCAGCAGAAGCTAAGCTACAGTCTACAAGAGCAATACTAAAATCATCATCTGACTTATTCGGTGGAATGGCTGATATGCTAGGAGCTTTTGCTGGTGAATCAAGCTCAGCATATAAAGCGCTTTTTGCAATCAGCAAAGGCTTTGCGATAGCTGATGCGATGCTTAATTTAAACTCTGCAATCATGAAAGCGATGAACGATCAGACAGCAACGACCACTGCTGCAAAAATGGCAAACATGGCAGCAGTAGCAAGCGCGGGTGGACAAGTTTTGTCTACGTTAAAAGGTATTACATACGGAGGGGGAAGACTTCGAGGTGGTGGTGTTGATGTTGGGAAAGCTTATAGGGTTAACGAAAGCGGAGAACCTGAATTGTTTGTCGCACACGGAAAGCAATACATGATACCAAATAAAAATGGTGAAGTTATCCCGTCCAACAAGTTATCACGAGGATCGGCTGGTAAAACTATTATAAATAATATCACTCAAAACATCTCTTTTGGTGACGGGCAAGACAATAAAGAAGCAGCTAACGAGACAGCTAGAATGCTGAAACAAGCGCTCAGAAGTGTAATTCAAGAAGAACAAAGACCAGGAGGGCTGCTAAATCATCGTTGATCTAATGGACAAAATTTCATACCATTAACTTAAATAATTATTTAAGGAGAATGGTATGAAAAAAATTGTATTTTTGGGGTTAATTGGTTTTACGTTGATAGGGTGCTCATCGTCACCAGTGTCAAATGACGCGGCAGTAAACGTTCCTGTGCAGCGGATATATAACCAAGATATTTTTGTAAAAAAAGAAAATTCAGGAATGGTTATTATAAAAAGAGATAAAGGATTTGTAAGTAGCGCTTGCTCTGATTCTCTTTTTGTTGACGGAGTTAAGATTGCTGATTTAAATACTGCGGAAAAAGTTGTTATCTACCCGCTATTAGGGAAACGAATTTTTAGCATGGTGGCAAATGGAGTTTGTGGTGGAGGGATGGTTGAAGTTGAAGGGGATGTTGAGAAAAGTCAAGTTTTAACATATAGGATTGCTCATTCCTTAAATGGTGGATATGGTATTTATAGAACGGCGTTCTAAATAGACTAATCATTTATAGGAGAATGGTATGAAAAAGGCTTTACAGGCTTGCGTTATTATTTTTTTTATAATAATTATTATGGTGGTTATTGCTGTTTATAATCATGTTTCCAACAGAATCACAGATGAAGAAATGCTATATTACAAATCTTCTGAATTCTGCTCATCTCTACTACAGCGAAATTTGAAATCACCAGAGTCTTATCAAGAGCAGGAAGTTTTTGTAATTCCTGAGAAAGCTTCTGAAGATGAGTTAAAAGAATTTGTTTCCCAAAAAAATATCAAGTTGTATCAATTAGAATATGAACGAGGAAACTTAAGTTTATACAACTTTAATATACTTATAAAGTATGGCGCCAAAAAATCTTTTGATTTACGGAATAATGCGCTATGTGAATTTAGAGTTTTTAACATCAAGAATCGGGGATTCTTATCTCCAAACTTAGAAGCCATAACCGCCGGTTATGAGCGATATACTAAGGGCGAGATGTTTTTATTGTTTCCTGGTTCTATAAATACATCAGGATTAAATAAATTTAGCTTTTGGGAAAAGTTAAATTATTTATTTAATAAAAAGAACTTTTCAATTGCAGAATAGCAATTTAATCAACCCTCTTAGAGGGTTTTTTACTGGTTATTTTTTGCTTTATCGGAATCAGCTTCTTTTTGGGCGAGATAATCGGGTATAACAACTCTAAATAGATAAGTTTGAATATCCATATTAAGTTTATTGGCATGCTCCATCATTAAATCGTATTTTTCTTTTGGTAAATTTAAATAGACACCAATTTCTTTTTTTCCTTTATCTTCATCAGATAAATCTGTTTCTTCTCCGTACGCCAGCCAAGAAAAAGGTACACCTAAATGGTATGCAAGTTTTGAAATTATATTAGCTCTCGGTTTATTTTTGCCTGCTTCATATCTAGATATTTGAGCAGCAGCAATACCAGTTCGTTTGGATAAGTCTTCTTGAGAATATTCAAGTTGAGCTCTTCTTTGTATTAATCGTTTTGCAAAAGTGTCATTATTTATCATAAATAGTATTGAAATGTATTGACATGGTTAATTATTAGAATTAGTATACTATACATTCCATGACACTTTAAGACATTTTATTATTAACAAGGAGAAAACATTGAAAGAAAATAAAGTAACGTTATCAGCAAGAATGCCTGTAAGCCTTAAAGCTGCGCTTGAGGTATTAGCAGCAATGAATGATAGAACAATGAGCCAAGAGCTTGTAAATAGAGTTAGACAGTCATTAACAGAGGAGGAAAAGAAAATTGCAGGTATCTAAAAAACTAAAGGCTTTAACTGCACCACCAGCTAAAGCCCAAAATCAAGTTGACCACACACTAAATAAGGAAAACTCATGAATAATAGTAATATAAACAACTCTAATTGTCCAGTAATAGTGCCATTTAACGGTAATAACTTATATTTGGTAAATAACAATAACGAACCTTTTGTTCCAATGAAGCCAATAGTTGAAGGTATGGGGTTAGATTGGAAATCACAATATTCCAAATTAAAACAAAAGTTTAACACCTGCATGGTGGAAATCACCATTCAGCTACCTAATGATATTCAAAATCGTTTAGTGAGTTGCTTGTCTCTTAGAAAACTACCTGCTTGGTTATACTCAATACAACCAAATAAAGTTAAACCTGAATTAAGAGATGCTGTTATAAAATATCAAGAAGAATGTGATGAAGTTTTATGGCAGTATTGGACTAAAGGGCAAGTAACAAAAGAAAGTGTAAAAACAGTTTTACCAAAACACATTGGCTTGGCTGAATATAGAAAAGCCAGAGCAATATCAATGGCAACTAAATCAGCAGAAGTTATTTGTAATCGATTTGATAATCTTAGCAAGCCGTCTCAGCAAGTTATCTTTGCAAAAATGGTTAATAGTTCTGTAAATGAGGAGTTAATTCCCTTACCTATATTAGAAAACAAAACATTTTCAGCTAGCGAAGTAGGAGATTTACTTGGCGTATCCTCAAATAAAATTGGTCGTATAGCTAATAAGCTCAACTTAAAAACAGAAGACTACGGAATTTTCGTACTCGATAAGTCACGTTCTTCTGATAAACAAGTTGAAACTTTTAGATATAACGAAAAAGCAATAGATGTAATCAAAAATCATCTTATTAATAAAGAAATCGCTTAATCAATTAACAACAAATTATAAGCCCTCTAAAAAAGGGGGCAATTACGAGGATATAGTATGTCAAATCAATTAATGTTTCACAGCACAGTCGTGCAACCAGTTAAACGTAATAATCAAATTTGGATCACGTCCACCGAGCTATCTAAGCTTTTACAATATGCAGATTCTAAATCAGTAACAAAGATTTATAGTCGGAACAAGGATGAGTTCACCGATAAAATGACAATGGTGGTCAAATTGACTACCAATGGAATAAACAACAGTCTACGCAAGAAATCAGTACGAATTTTCTCACTTCGAGGAGCGCATCTAATCGCAATGTTTGCTAGTACAAATGTAGCAAAAGAAGTGCGTAAATGGTTGTTAGATTTAGCTGATAAAGAGGCAGGTCATTCACAAACAAGAAAAGATATGATTGAGGTAAGTAGAACCAACCTAATTTGTTTAGTTCATCACATGCTTTGGTTGAACGATTTCTACATAGATAATCGTTTATATGATGTTTTTAAAATGCTGGGGTCTAATTTCGGTGTAAGACTTCACGATCATTTTGGCGACGGTGCTTTTGTTGCTTCGATGTTTAAACAACAGCTAGAAAAGAAACAATTACGGCAAGTATAAGTTAAGGAATGTACAACCCTTTTTTTAATCGCTTTTATAATCTATTGAAAAATATAGATTAATTTAAGAGCTAGAAAAAAGGGTTATTTTCGAAAAAATGGTTAAATTTTAGTTAAAACAAAAGGCTATGTTTGATATAATCTAGTTCACCGCCGAGTAGGCGGTTTAGAAAATTTTCTGAATTCTTTTGCGATTTCAGTGTTAGTTCACCGCCGAGTAGGCGGTTTAGAAATTCGCTTATATCACTAACGCCATTTTTGAAGCGTTCACCGCCGAGTAGGCGGTTTAGAAATATCTTTGATATCTCGGTCTGGCAGGGATACCGTTCACCGCCGAGTAGGCGGTTTAGAAAGTTCGGCTATCCGTTGATGGCGGCAGGGCTTGGTTCACCGCCGAGTAGGCGGTTTAGAAAATTATAACTACACCAAATATTGCAATACCGTAGTTCACCGCCGAGTAGGCGGTTTAGAAATAATTTTGACCCAAAGAGAAAAGTAGGGACTGGTTCACCGCTGCATAAGCGGTTTAGAAAAAAATTAGCATATCGATATCATGCGTTATCATGTTCACCGCTGCGTAAGCGGTTTAGAAAATATCATCAGACAAAAAAGTAAGCCCTGTACTGTTCACCGCTGCGTAAGCGGTTTAGAAATCCGCTTGTGCTTGCTGTAGCGCTGCTTGTGCGTTCACCGCTGCGTAAGCGGTTTAGAAAACTTTCATTTACTCTATAAGCTTTCCCAACATGTTTACCGCTGCATAAGCGGTTTAGAAAATTACCGAAATTATTAAGGAGATGGTATGAAAAAGATTTTATGTTATTTAATTTTTTTTCTGTGTTTTATTTCATTTATCTCAGAGGCTGCTGGGAAAAAAGAAAAATTTAAGCCCGATGGGAAAGAATTATTTATTATTAACGAATATGCTCCAGTAGCTCGTATACAAGTACATACAGCCCCAGAGGTTGGAACATCCAAATTTTTACCCATCGAAAAATATAAAGGCATGGTTGGGTATGTTGATAAAATAATTAAAACTAATTACGATTCTTATAAAAAGATTGTTTTGAAAAATGGAGATGTTTTTTATTTAGATAAAACTTCATTCGGAACATCTGAACCAAAGTATGAATCAGAAGAATATTTAATTAGTATGGGGGAATATGAAAAAGTAAAAAATAATATTGAAGAAACAAAAAAAATAAAACTTTATAATATAAGTGATATTTCTATCAAAACAGTAACAGCAGGCAAAGACGGTATTTATAATGTTACATTATCTAATGGATTAACTTTAAGATGGAATGATTTTAAAGTATTACAAAACTTTATTAAAAATATAACTGATGAAACTGATGTAAAACTCTTAATAAACACATTAAAGGGAGGCGGCATTTATCTCTATTACGATGATATAGATGACTTTTATCAAATTTCCGTAGGTGGTAACTCACCGCTAGAACTGTTTTTAAAAATTTTTGGCACAAAAAAAATAATGCCAGTTGCTAAGGTGACGTATGGTGGCTCAAACTGGGTTTTTGCAGATAGTTTTGTTGTTTTTCAAAATGGAAAAAAACTATCTCGCAATAATGTTCAATTTAAAAGAGATAGTAGATCAGTCGTTGTTGAATGGTATAACTTCGCATGTCCCAAAGAAGATTTGGATAGCATTAGATTGTTAGATGAAAATGAAGAGGCGACTGTAAGATTCTATGGTTCTAATCACAATAAAGATAAACAGATCGATAAAGAAAGTATCAAAAAAATAAAAGAAATTATTGCGCTATATGATATGTTGACGAAATATTACACCATTTAAAGCAATTCAAACCCTCTTAGAGGGTTTTTTATTATCTAAAATAAGGTATCCATATGAAAGTTTTTTCAATAGTTTTTCATGATAAAAATGGCGTAATACTCGCTACAGATCGGCATGAAGATTGTTGGATAAGGTTATTTGGGGAGTATTATGGTCGCTTAACCAAGGTTAGAGACCATAATGAATTTATTAAGGCTGGAAGCATGATGAAATTAGTCGAATTACGTCAGGAGTCCGAGATAGACCCAAGTCTAATAGTTTCAATACCAAGTGTTTTGTGGCGTCTACAGATTACCGCCGCATAGGTGGTTTTCATTAAAAATCTAACTGTTCAGGCTTAATTTGCAACGCTTCGGCAATTTTAATCCGCGTTGCTTTTCTTAGTTTTTGGCTTTTTTCATATTGAGAATAAGCCGATTGACTAATACCTATTTTATTCGCAACGTCAACTTGAGATAGCTTTAAATATTCACGCCATGCTTGTGCTGGAGAATAATTATTATCAAAAACCATGTTGACAACTTCGCTTGGTACACCTGTTTCCACATCAATTGCTTTTGCGTTTGATAGCTCTAAATATTGATTGTAAGGCATAACCACAAATTGTGGCTGTCCTTGTTCATTATTAATAAACTGTATATTAGTAAGTGCGTTCATCGCGTTTTTTCACCTCTTCAATAGAAACAATATGAATAGCACCATCAAAATTAAAAAACACTCGATAGTTACCCACTCGTAATCTGTACTGATATTTATGATTAGTTAAAGACTTTACATTAATACAATTCGGCATGTTAGCCAGTTCATCAATTTTATTACGGATTAAAGCATTGCCTTGAATTTTACGTAACTGCTTTAAGGCTTTAATTTGATAAATAATTTTATTCATTTTGTTGTTCTAACTAATCTTGATATAAGTATTATATAAGTCATATAAGTTTTTGTAAATAAAAATATAAGCAAAACACAAATAAATTAGTTTAATCATCTGGAGAAAACTATGGAAACATTTCATTGGAGACCTCAAAACAGCTCCACGATTTCAGTATCACCGAAAGTTAAGATAATTAAGTTTGGTGATGGCTATGAGCAACGCATTCGGGACGGTATTAACAACGATCTGCGCTCATACAACGTAACATTTGTTGGATTATCAGAAGATATCAGCTTGATTGATGATTTTCTTAGCCGACATAATGCGATTAAAGCCTTTTTATGGCGAGAGCCTAATACTCACAAAACGATCAAAGTTGTTTGTCGTTCTTGGACATCAACGCCCAACGGCGCAGCTAAAACAATTTCCGCAACATTTGAAGAGGTGGTCGCATGACTTTACATGTACCTAGTGATTCACTTAAATTGCTAACAAAATTCGAACAAGGAGCGATGATTGACTTGTATGATGTAGATCTTTCAAAAATTGCTGGTGAAAAATTAATTTTTAGATTTCATGCAGGGTTAAATCATTTGCGAAAAGCCGTTGTTTGGCAGGGCAAAACATATGAGCCCTATCCAATTCAGGTAACGGGCTTTCAAAAAAATGGACAGGGAACTAGTAACCGTCCAACAATGACAGTTTCCAACGCCTTTGGTCTAATAACGGGATTAGTGAATAGCTTTGATGATCTGCTTGGAGCGATAGTTACTAGGCGTCAAGTGCTCGCGGAATTCTTGGATGCGGAAAACTTTGAGGGTGGAAATAGTAGAGCAGATCCTACCCAAGAGCTTGTTTCACAATATTTAGTGGAACGATTAACAAATTTAATACCATCAGAATCAGCAACATTTGAACTTGCATTGCCATGCGAGAGTGACGGAGTGATATTACCTGCTCGGGTAATAATTGCGCATACATGTTGTTGGCGATATCGCAGCTCTGAGTGTAGTTATACGGGCAGCGCGGTTGCAGATGAAAGAGATACTCCAACAAACGATATCACAAAAGACAAATGCTCTGGAACGTTAACTGGTTGCAAGCTTCGATTTGGTAAAAACGGCATTCTGCCCTTTGGCGGTTTTCCAGCCTCTGCAAAACTTTCTTAAATAATCATGAAAAATAAAATACTTAATCACGCTAAACAATGCGGTGAGGCTGAGTGCTGCGGATTTGTTATTGATAACAAAACATATCTACCGTGCAATAACATCTCATCCACAACGGCAGAAACATTTGAAATTTCGCCTGACGACTGGATTAGAGCAGAGCAACTTGGTGAGATAACAGCAATCGTACATTCACACCCTAATGGTTTACCCATTCTGAGTGAAGCAGACCAATTTTATCAACAGCAGACGGGTTTGCCTTGGTGGTTGGTTTGTAATGACGAAATTCATAAATATAGATTTATACCGCCACTTCTTGGGCGTGAATTTAAACACGGGGCAGTGGATTGTTATACGCTATTTCGGGATGCATACCATCTATGTGGTTTTGATTTTCCAAACTTTCACCGCGACGACGATTGGTGGCACAACGGGCAAAACTTGTATTTGGATAATATGGAATCTAATGGGTTCTATCAAGTAAGTGCTTCTTGCCTGAAAAATGGCGATGTTATTCTGTTTTCACTGAACAGTAATGCCGTCAATCATGCTGCAATTTACATTGACGACAACTTAATCATTCATCATTTGCCAAATCGACTATCAAAACGTGATTTGTTTAGTGGATATTGGCTCAAAAATTATCATTCAATTTGGAGGCATAAAAAATGGCAACCGTTAAATTTTACGGCGATCTTAAACAATATGGCGATAAGTACAAAATAAATGCAGATACTGCTGCTGAAGCGTTGAATTGCCTATATTTTCAAATAAAAGGCTTAAAAAAGCGGATTTTAGACGGTTATTTTCGTGTACGAATTAATGGCATAGATATGAATGAGAACAATCTACAATTTGGGCTTCACAATCGAATTTCTCATAACGCCGTAATTCATATTGTACCACGTGTTACTGGCGCGAAAAATGGTGGAATCCTTGGTTTTATAGCTGGCGCAGTTATGGTTGTCGTTGGAGCGTGGACTGGGCAATATTGGTTAGTTGGAATGGGGGTGGGAATGATGGTTGGTGGCGTCGCAATGATGATGACGAAAACCCCAAAAATGCCAGACGCAACTAATGATGACGGTAAAAAAAGCACCTCATTTTCAAATCTAGGGAATACCGCGGCGCAGGGGGCGCCTGTTCCATTGCCGTACGGAGAAATAATGGTTGGGTCTAGGGTTGAATCACAGGGGGTTGAAACGATGGATGTGGAGGAATAAATGGGGAAAAGTTCTGGGAAAACAAAAACGCCGCGGATTGAGGCGGATAATCTAGAATCCAAACAGCAATTATCTATTATTGATGTTATCGGAGAGGGACAAATTGAGGGCCCTGTCGGGGGGCTAAAAGGTGTTTTTTTAAATAAAACGCCAATCCAAGCGGACAATGGGACATATAATTTTAACGGCGTTGAAGTTGAGTGGACCGCAGGGACGCAGGCGCAATTGCCGTTATCTGGATTTGCGGAAACACAAAATGAAATTCCAGTTAGCTTAGAAGTGAAACAAAAAACACCTATAGTTAGAACTATTACCGACCCCTATGTTGACCGTGTGAGAGTAACAGTCGGTGTATCTGCACTATATAACCAGACTAACAGCGGTGATATAACAAGAGCCTCTGTTAGCATGGCAGTTCAAATCGGAACCGGCGCGGGATGGGTTACAAAAAAAATTGTTGAATTGAAAAATAAAAAAACACGCTCTCAATATTTAACATCTGTAATTTTAGATGATTTACCGCCGAAGCCGTTTAATATTCGCGTTATGCGTTTAGATCCTGATGGCTCCGATCTGCTGGTTAACAATACAATTTGGTCATCATATACCGAAATTTACGACACCAAACTATCATACCCAAACACTGCGCTAGTGGGGTTACGATTTGATTCGTCTCAATTCAATGGCGTACCAGCTAGAACATATCGGATTAGAGGCATTAGATGCAAAATTCCCGACAATTACGATCCCATATCCAGGACATATCACGGCATTTGGTTGGGCGAGTTTAAAACCGAATGGACAAATAATCCCGCGTGGATAGTTTACGATCTGATAACAAACACTCGCTATGGAATGGGATACCGATTCGGAAAATTTGCAATTGACAAATTTATGCTGTACTCGATTGCGCAATATTGCGATGAGCTAGTCGATGATGGTTTCGGTGGCAAAGAGCCGAGATTTACGTGCAATTGTTATATAACAGAACGCGCTCAGGCGTATGATTTACTAAACAATTTCTTTTCAATATTTCGAGCAATGCCGATATGGGACGGGACGCAACTCACCGCTATTATTGATAGACCTAGCGATACCGTCGCTATTTACACTAATGCAAATGTTATTGAGGGCAAATTTAGTTACTCATCATCGGCAATGAAAGACAGGCACACAGCGGTTCGAGTTAAATATATTGATCCAAATTACGGATGGGAACCAGTTACAGAATATGTTGCAGATGATGAGGCAATCAAGCGGTTTGGACTAAATGTGTTAGACGTTGAAGCGTTTGGTTGCACATCACGAGGTCAGGCGCACCGTACAGGAAAATGGATTATAACTACAGAAAAATATGAACGTCAAACAGTCACGTTTATTGTTGGACGAGAGGGATTGAGGCACTTACCAGGTGATGTGATTGAGATTTTAGATAATGAATATGTTATGTCACAAGCAGGCGGTAGAATTGTTTCCGTGGCTGATAATGTCGTCACATTAGATCGTAATGTGGAAATTGATGAAAACTCATATTTTACATATCAAGATGTTAATACAAAACTGATAAAAGTTAAGGTGTTATCTCAAAAATCTCCGAACATGCTAATTTTAGAGCACACTATAAATGCCGATCAATGGTCAACGTGGATTTTAACGAATGTTAATGTATCATCGCGACTATTTAAAGCCATTACTATCAGTGAAAACGACGACGGCACGTATTCTATAACAGCAATAGAGCACGAGCCTAAAAAAGAGGCAATTGTTGATAAAGGCGCTGTTTTTACCCCTAACAACGCGCAATCAATTAGCTGGGGAATCCCGCCAATTGACGATCTTTCAGTTTCAGTCACGCCTGATAGTGATGAGTATCAAGCCGTTCTGTCATGGACAACCCCAAGAACAATAAAACATCTGGAATTTCAGGTTACTATTTTGCGGAATGGTAAATTAGTATCACGTCAGACTGTGCCGGACATGAGCGTAACAATGAGCAATCTGGATGATGGTAAATACATGGCATCTGTGCGCGGGATATCGACAGAGGATGGCAGGCTGGGGGATGAATCTACAGTAACGTTTACTATTGCGCCACCGGAGACGCCAACTCAATTAGTTTTTGCAACATCTAGTAACACCGTGGCTATTAAACCTATTATGCCATCGAATGTTGGTTTGGGAACGGTTTTCGAATATTACAAGGGGGCAACGCTTGATGAGGTGAGGGCTATGGCTAATTACCTTGGCAGAACATCAAATAAGTTGATTGATGCTGATGTCCAAGCATCTACAACCTATTATTATGGTGTAATTGCGGTTAATGCCGCTGGGCGCTCGGGAATGTGCACTGGCTCGGCCACCACAGCAGATGATACGGTTGGCACCGCAGGAGGTATTTTTAGAATAAAAACTGCCGATGGGGTTTTCCCTGAAAATAATGATAATGCCACGCAACTTTTTCATGACGTGCTAGGCATGTGGCCATCACGAGATACAGTGCTAATAGTCTATGCCGAGGACGACAACAGGGATGTAACTAAAACAGAGGCAAAAATGTATGATGGTGCAAAATGGGTATCGCCGGCATTATTTTTGGATGGCAATTTGATTGCGACGGGTACAATTAGTGGCGATAGGTTAGTTGCATATACAGAGATCAAAGCGCCTATTATTCGAGGTGGCAGCATCAACATTAATGATCGATTTGTTGTTGAACCAGACGGCTCAGCTACCATCAAATATCTAAATGGAAACGCAGGTACAGTAATGAAGGATGGAACAATAAAAATCTTTGATGAAACAGGCGCTTTAGTCGTCCAAATCGGTAATCTGGAGGTTTAATGTCATTCGGTATTAAGGTTTTTACAAAAACAGGTCCGGCATATAATCTAGATGGAAATTGTACATCTATGTTTATTTCTGGGGCGTTAGGCTCATATGTCTATCCAAAAACAGGTCTGTATGTGCCCGAGGGTTATGATTATTATGCTCATCTTTCGCACGCCTGCGGTTTCGCAGATGAATTTGATGAAACAGATGCAAATGTTATTGTCGCATCGGCTGATCCGATAGCATATTTAGATGAACATCGGCAATTGTGTTTTAGAAATGGGAAAAATGCAATAGGGCAGACGGAGCATTTCCCATCTGATGTTAATCTTAACCCCAGACAACAACTTGTTTTATTAACATGGCCCAAGCCTGCACACGCAAATGGATATGGTATTTTGTTTAATGGTGTTAATTCTTTTTTTCAAATTAATCAAAATACTAACTTTAGCAATGTGATATGGAAGGGCGATGTTGAAATTACTAATAGGGGTTGGCGAATTCAAAATATAAACCCGTCGTTAACTCATCATAATTCGTTTATATTTTTTTATTGTGAAGATCCAACAATCTCGATTGGCAGAAGCTGGAAACTGGGCGATAGGGACGATATAATTTACATCCCGTATGATCATAATGGTGGCGTGAGCAACAAAACAATAAAAGCTAAAGCCGTAGTTTTTGGAGTTAGTCAAATCAAAACATCTCAATACGGGTTGAGAATATACAAAAATAAACGTGTTGTATATGATTCATGCAATGAGGTGTTAATAAATCCTGTTTTTGCTCGCTTTGATCAATATGAAGTTGGGCATATGAAATCAATACAAGGAATTAAGCGTCCGATGTTTGCACGTGTATGTGTTGGTGCTCAATATATTATACAGAGCAACGGCGGGTGGTTTTGCGATATAGGTTTACGATCAAACGGATATCAACTATCAACAACAGTACAAAAAACATTTAAAGCGTGGTGGTTAGAATCTGAATTACCGTTCTCGTCATTTGTTTCTGAGCAACCGGTTATGATTTTAGACGCTGAAAATTATTTCAAATTCTAATATAAGAAGCGTATCCATGAAAACCATTACAACCTAAAACTGAAAGGCACTGGCAGCATACGACAAAAATTGGATAACTTCCCTACAAAATTGGATGCTCTAATTGATGTCAAATGCGCGGATATTAACAAAGAGCATGAGCTAAAAAAATTATTAAAATTATAATTTAATTTATTCAATAAAACCGCTACATGAGCGGTTTTTTCATGTCTAAAATTTAAGGAAAATTATGGCAAAAATATCAGGAATTTTAACAGATGGTGCGGGTAAAATTATCAACAACTGTACTATCGAGTTATACGCAAAAAGAACAACAAACAAAGTTCTGGCTCAAACACAGGCATTCGAAGTTGCAGAAAACGGTAGTTACACAATGAACGTGCTACCTTGTGACTATGAAGTAAAACTAATTATAAATGGGTTTCCGCCGAAAAAGCTGGGCACTATTCAAGTATTTTCTGACTCAAAAGACGGTACATTAAATGATTTTTTATTAAATCCAGTTGAAAGCGAAATTACACCAGCGATACTACAACAGGTTGTTAATGCTCGCAATGCGGCAAAAAAATCAGCAGATGATGCTAAAAAATTCGCATCGACAATTGATACCGCAACATTAGTTAAAAAATCAGGCGATGAAATGACTGGAACATTGCGAATCAACGACGGAGATAAATCAGCAATACAATTACAAAACGCTGCTGGGCAAATCTGGCAACAGCGCACATTTGCGGACGGCAGTTTTTGTCTTGAGCGATATAATTCTGTTTTAAATCAGTGGATTAGGTTTTTGAGGTACGTAGAGCCTGAGAATTCATGGAAATTTGAAAATATTGATGATGTCACAATTAATAATAAGTCTGTGTTAAAAAGTGGTGATTATGGTGTTGGGGCTGTTGTTGGTGCGATAGCTGAAAATTTTGATGGTCATCTTGCAGGCGGTTTTTATCAATGTAGCACATCTGATTTCTCTGATTTGCAATTTGCGGGCGATAGTGCAGCGACACTATTAACGTATCCGAGCAATAGCAAATCGTGGAAAGTTGAGCAGTTATCAGTAGTTAGTAGTAAAACGCCGAAAATCTATTATCGTTGCGATACGCGAGATGGCAAACAGAAATGGTACGAAGCGATCACAACAGCGAATTCAACTGTAGATAGCAATGGTTTTCTGAAAAAAGCGTCGCCAATTTTGCGGTTGTTTGCGACTGAAAATATTGATGATGTTGATGATTTTAAAAAATCGGGCTGTAGTTTAGTGAATGATTTGGCCGCTGGCGTGACAGCTAAACGAATTGATATTGGTCATTACGAAATCAGCGGTAGTTTAGGTTTTGCAAAAGAGGGGTGGTATATAACGCTACCCGAGGACGCTAACGGCAATAAAAAATTTTTTGCTGAGTACTCAACTGATGAAAACAACATCATCACAGTTAAAACATACACACGAAAATTCGATTTTGAGAGCTGTCAAATCGTTGCTGGTGAGCCAATTGACATAACTGAGGGACGCTGGATAGACATTCGATTAGAAATGCCAGTTGTTGAGGTAATTGAGAATGAAGAGCCGATACCGAGCACACTAAATCCAGTCATTATTAACAATGATGAAAACTAACTAACAAAACACACTATCAATCTTCAACTTACAATACTCAACAGCGTCATCTAGCATCACAAAATCAGCTATATCAAATAATGTTTTTGGTGTTTGATAGAACACATAATTGTGATCGTCATAGCTGTTGATAATGTAGCACTCGCCGACGATCTCATAATCGTAATCGTCGGGCGTCATGCGTATGTAAATTGGTAGCGTGTAGTTTATTGTTATCATACTGTGAAAAATTGATGAGTTTTATTTATTATAGATAAATACTTTTTGATGTGAACTTTTGAGAAAATGGTCGCAAAAAGTGTTAGAATATGTGAGAATATAATTGAATAACTTATTGATATTTAACGATGAAAAACTCGATAAAAAGTACTGTATATTCTAAGTTATTTTTATAAGTGATTGATTTATAAAAATATATTTTCGGATTGCAAATCCGTCTACCTCGGTTCGACTCCGGGACGCGCCTCCATTTAAATTAATCATTTTTCTATTTTATTGGGTTTCATTTATTTTTCAATTTGGCGATCATAATATTATCAATATTAACTATGAGCTACTTTAATTATCATGCGAAAGCGAAGAAGTTAATCAAGAATGGCGATCTTGTTAGGTATGAATTTGTTGATGATTGGAATGGTATTAAACCTGCGTTAGTTTTATATTTAAAAAATGCTAATCCTATGCCGATTAGAGAATATCGGTGGGATGAATATTTGCCATTGTTGAACTCTTCATTTGAATAATGCAAAGAATGGGCGTTATATTTCGCCCATCTTATATGTTTTGAGTAGAAGTAATAGCACTTGGCTATTTGACTTTTTGTTTTTCTAACAATGGTTTTAAATATTTTCCCGTATAGGACTGTTTAGATTTTGCCACTTCTTCTGGTGTGCCTTCAGCGATAATTTCACCGCCACCATTACCTCCTTCAGGACCCAAATCAACAATCCAATCAGCAGTTTTAACCACATCCAAGTTATGCTCGATAACAACAATGGTATTTCCTTTATCTCGCAATGAATGTAATTGTGCTAGCAATTGCTTCACATCAGCAAAATGTAAACCAGTTGTTGGCTCGTCTAATATATATAAAGTTCGACCTGTATCTCGTTTAGATAACTCTTTTGCAAGCTTTACACGTTGTGCTTCACCGCCCGATAATGTGGTCGCTGATTGCCCAATAGTAATATAAGACAATCCAACATCAATCAATGTTTGTAGCTTGCGTGATACCATCGGTACTGCATCAAAAAATTCACGACCTTCTTCGACGGTCATATTTAAAATTTCGTTAATCGACTTACCTTTATATTTGATTTCTAAGGTTTCACGATTATAACGGGCACCATGACACTGATCACAAGGCACATAAATATCGGGTAAAAAGTGCATTTCAACTTTAATTAATCCATCACCTTGACAAGCCTCACAACGTCCACCTTTAACATTAAAGCTAAATCGACCAGGTGTATAGCCCCTAGCACGCGATTCTGGTACACCAGCATAAAGTTCACGGATCGATGTAAAAAATCCAGTATATGTTGCAGGATTAGAACGAGGTGTACGACCAATTGGGCTTTGATCAATGGCAATGACTTTATCAAAATAATCAAGCCCTTTAATCGCTTTATACGGTGCTATATCGCTTTTTTCTGCACCATTAAGTTCATTTTGAGCTAATGGATATAAGGTGTCATTAATTAAAGTTGATTTTCCCGATCCTGATACCCCAGTAATACAGGTAAATAATCCAACAGGAATATTTAATGTAACATCTTTGAGATTATTTCCCGTTGCACCAATAAGCGATAACATTTTTTTCTTATCAACTTTAGTGCGATCAGCTGGAATTTCAATTTGTTCTTTTCCAGATAAATATTGTCCTGTTAAAGAGGTTTTACATGCCATAATTTGTTTTGGCGTACCTTGTGCTACAACTTCACCGCCATGTACACCAGCACCAGGTCCAATATCAATGACATAATCAGCAGCCATAATAGCTTCTTCATCATGCTCAACCACAATAACCGTATTACCTAAATCACGTAAATGCGTTAATGTGTCAATCAAGCGGGTATTATCGCGTTGATGCAAACCGATAGATGGCTCATCAAGTACATACATCACCCCAACAAGCCCAGCTCCAATTTGACTAGCCAATCGAATACGTTGGGCTTCACCACCTGATAAAGTTTCTGCTGAACGTGAAAGCGTTAAATAGTTGAGGCCAACATTAATCAGGAATTGTAAACGATCGTTGATCTCTTTTAATATTTTCTCGGCTATTTGTGCTCGTTGCCCAGTCAATGACAATTTATCAAAAAAGTTTTTAGCTTGTTGCGTACTTAAATCGCTAATTGTCGGTAAATTAGTATCATTTATAAAAACATTTCTTGCTGCTGTACATAATCTTGAACCATCACAGCAAGGGCAAGGTCGATGACTAATATATTTTGCTAGCTCTTCGCGGATAGTTTGCGATTCTGTTTCTTTATAGCGACGTGCCAAATTATTAAGAATACCTTCAAACGGGTGTTTACGCTTAACCACATCACCACGGTCATTTGTATACACAAATTGGATTTCAGTGCTACCTGAGCCATTCAATAAGATATCTTTTATTTTTTGTGGTAGCTTTTCATATGGTTTATCAATATCAAAATTATAATGCTCAGCTAATGATTTTAGCATCTGAAAATAATAAAAGTTGCGACGATCCCAACCTTTAATTGCACCAGCCGCTAATGAAACTTCTGGCATCTGCACAATCCGTTTTGAATCAAAATATTGTTGCACACCCAATCCATCACACTCAGGACATGCACCCGCGGGGTTATTAAATGAAAATAATCGTGGCTCTAGCTCCGAAATACTATAACCGCAAATAGGGCAAGCAAAATTAGCCGAGAACAAATGTTCTTGGGCTTGCGGATCATCCAAATTTGCTACTTTAACAATGCCATTAGTGATTGAAAGCACTGTCTCAATTGACTCAGCAAGGCGAGGTTTTAAATCATCACGAATACGAAAACGATCTACCACAACCTCAATGGTATGTTTCTTTTGTAATTCAAGTAAAGGGGGATCTGAAAGATCATAGACATCACCATCTACTCTTACTCGAATATATCCACTGGCAGCAAGTTGTTCAAATAATTTAACAAACTCACCTTTGCGCTCTGTGACAACGGGTGCAAGTAACATATAACGATTTTCAGCAGGCAACGCCATAATACTATCAACCATCTGTGATACTGTTTGAGCCGCTAATGGCAAGTGATGATTTGGACAACGAGGCTCCCCAATTCTGGCAAAAAGCAATCGTAAATAATCATAAATTTCAGTGATAGTTCCAACTGTCGAACGGGGATTATGCGAAGTTGATTTTTGTTCTATTGAAATAGCAGGGGATAAGCCTTCAATATGATCTACATCAGGTTTTTCCATTAGTGACAAAAACTGACGAGCATATGCCGATAAAGATTCAACATAACGTCGTTGACCTTCCGCATATAGAGTATCAAATGCTAACGAAGATTTGCCCGATCCCGAAAGACCAGTAATTACAACTAGCTTATCTCTTGGAATGGTTACATTAATGTTTTTTAAATTATGCGTTCGCGCACCACGAATATCGATATCTTTGATTGACATAGATCTCTTCTTATATGTGTTTTTAAACTAAATGAATAGAAAACCAACTGTATATTATACCAGTGGCATTTAATTAAATATACTACTATATAGAGAAATGCATTAATTAAGTGTTTTTATACTCAAACACTAATTTTTCTGAAAATTTTAATAAAATATTTGTTGCACTTATTTGTTATAACATGAATAAAAACGGTCATTAATGACCGCTTTTTTGCAAATTTAATTGATTAATTTAGGTGTGGCATCAACGGGAATAATTGCCCCTCGATATTGTATAACTGTACCAGCAACTAAATGACCTTGCAATGCTGATTGTGTTGGATTCTTTCCGTTTAAACGGGCAGCAAGATAACCAGCACTAAACGAATCACCAGCTGCTGTGGTATCAATTACATTTTCCTTTGCTATTTTATTAGCTGGAACTTCGAAACGACCTTCAGCAGAATCAATAATACAACTATCACTGCCACGTTTGATTACAATTTCAGTAACGCCAAACTGCTTTGTACGTTCAATGACTTGCTCATAAGGCAACTTGCCCCATAACAAATCTTCATCATCTAACGTTAAAAATGCAATATCTGTATAGGATAAAATATCGGCATAAACACTACGAGCTAATTCAAGGCTACTCCATAAATGTGGACGGAAATTATTATCAAAGATGACTTTACCGCCATGAGATTTAACACGTTTTAAAAGTGCTAATAATTTAACAATACTTTCAGCATCTAAAATGGCAATACTAATACCACTCAAATAGACATAATCACACAGAGCAATTTGTTGAATGATTTTATCTGCCTTAGATGATTTTAACCAAAATTTAGCGGCAGCATCATTGCGCCAGTAATAAAATGATCTTTCGCCCTGTTCATCAGTAACAATAGAATAAAGCCCAGGCAGTTTGTTAGGCATTTTTTGTACTAATTCCGTTTGAATATTTTCTTTTTGCCAACAATTTAACATCTCTTGACTAAAAGGATCAGTGCCAAGCGCTGTGACATAATAAATTGAAAAAACATTATCTTTTAATAAACGTGACAAATAAACAGATGTATTAAGTGTATCACCACCAAAGCCTCGTGTAGTCGAATCTTGTCTCATTGAAAGTTCGATCATGCATTCGCCAATAACCGCAATTTTTGTTGCCATAATATTTACCTAAGATCCTTATTCTAAATTTAAATAATCAAATGCAATTTTTACCACAACTTTACGAACAGCCACCATTTTGCCATCAATTGCGCAAAGTGGTTTATGCACTTCATGAGGAAAAAATACAATAAAATCGTTTGGTTGTAAAACTAATATGGTTTCTTCTCTCGGTGTTTCAATGAAAGCAATATCATTTTCTGTTAATTTATCATCCAAAATTGTTGTGTGAGGCGGTAACGTGCACACTGCCATTCCTTCTTGCCCTTCTAAAACAATCTGAACGTCAATATATTTTTCATGATATTCTGGATTAGCCTCGTTGATGTGACGTGGAGAATTATCCGATACCATAAAAAACATTTTATCGCCATCAATATCATAACGCCCTATAGGAGTATTCCTATTCACGTTATCTTTAATATATTCAATTGACTGTTTTATTTTTTCTGGAAGGTAAGGGACTAACCTTAAATGATTGATATTACCTATAATCATGCTAAATGATCCTTAAAAATATTGATGAAGATTAATACTGATAATGGCATTAATTGCAACTAACTTACACTATGATAAAGCTAATTAAATTAATAAAGAGTATATACTTAAGTCGCCTGTTTTTGTAGATCATATTGCTAATAAGTTTTTATAGCCTTTTATAGTTTAGCCATCACTTGTTTACGGTTATATGAGATACTAATGTAGAGTAATCTACAAAAAACAAAACGAATACTTTATTGCGGTCAAGAAATATAGCGGCTACACCATAAAGAAAATCACCACCATTATCAACGTGTTAACATTAGTTGTTTAACCATTGAAAAATGGGTTACGCCAATTCTAAATTGGAAAAGATAATAACGAACTAGTTTATTGTAGAGTGTGGCGATAGTATTTCTTGCCGCTTTTAACGGGTAAATGCGCAAACTCTGGCGCAGAGAGCCATAAACCACCATGCGTTTTATGGATATTTATAGATCCAAGTAATATTGGGATAATTTGCAAATGCTTGGGGAAAGAGATAAAAACCACTTAATGTTGGAAAATGAGTATACTTCCATTCAACATTAAAATCAGGTTGGAATTTAATAATAGAATCAAAAAGTAATGTTGTGCAATAAAGATGGGGTTGTTCTCTTGGTGCTAATATAAAAGCTTCACCTTGTTTGATTAAAAGGTCATTGACAATTTGCGATCGCTGCACATCAGACAAAAAATTAGGTCTTGCTATAGCATATTTTTCAGCTAATTTAGGAGTAATAAATTCGTTTAAGGTTGACACAATTACTTGATTGAGGCGATTATTATCATCACTTGTTGTAGCGTGGATAATTTTAATCTCTGGTTGAATTGATATAATCATACCAATATGTGAGAAATCACCGCCACCTAACTGATTGACAATAAAACTATCGGTTTGTATACCTTTCCTAAAAACCCAGTCTCCTACCTTTATAGAATAAGGCAATTCAATGGTTTGATTGGAAGAAGAAGCAAGCTGATTAGCAAATGCAAAATTTATCAGCATGAGAAAAATAATAGGAAAAAAACGGTAATGTTTCATCAAAATTGTTTCGCAATTAAAAAGGGTAAAATTTTACCCTTTTATCATTTCTAATATAACAATTAACATTAGCTATAATTTATATTTTCATACGAATTAACCATTTACCATCAACTTTGATTAATGAGATGTTTTTTTCATCTTTTTTAGTATTATCTTTGAAAGAAGCGCTAACTTGCACTTTAGCCATTGTTTTTTCATCATTGGTATATTCTGCAGGTGCTGCTTCGACTTTATCAAAACCACCATGTTTATCGGCAAACGCTTTCCCTCTTTTAAGCGCTTCTTGCATTTTACTTTTCATAAACGTTGTCATATCGATATCTTTGCTATCTTCTTTAGGAAAATAGATCAGATCCATAACGGTATCTGAATCACCTTTGTAGATTGCTGTGATAAATTTTTCTGCTACTTGTTCTGGTGTTTTTTCTGATGAACAAGCTGTCACCATCAGGGCTAGTAAAAACACACTAAAAAATTTGATAATTGTTTTCATTTTCATTCCTATTATAGATTTATTCAAATTTATAAGCGCTTTCTTAGATAAATAAAAAATGTAGATAAAATAAAAAATGGCATCCAAGGAAAGCGCCAAAAATGATACTATGTAATTATCTAAAAAAAAAGCAATTTCATTAAAGCACAAAAATGGTTATTTGAAATTTAATAAGATATTTTGCCAATTAGGATCGAGCGCAGCTTTTAATATTATTTGCTTTTGTTCAATAGGGTGTGTGATTTTCAGTGTATGGGCATGAAGCATTAATCGTTTAATACCGAAATAATCAGCAAATGCTCGGTTTTGATGAAGGTCGCCGTGTTTACTGTCCCCTAAAATAGGGTGAAAAATATGTTTCATATGGCGTCTTAATTGATGTTTACGGCCTGTTTGTGGTTTTAATTCGACAAAACTGTATCTTACGCTATCAAATTTCCTCACTTTAATGGGTATTTCAATTTTGCTAATACCTCGGTAAAAAGTCACTGCATTTTGTGCTGGCTTGTTTTTATCAGAAAATTTATCGGCGATTTTATCTAATTCCTCAACTAAAGGATAATCGATTATAGCTTCACCTTCCACGTAACCTCGCACAATGGCATAATAAGTTTTTTCAATTTGCTTCGTTGCAAATTGTTCAGACATTATTCGTGCTATATCACTAGAGAGCGCAAATAATAGTACTCCTGATGTTGGTCGATCAAGCCGATGAACGGGAAACACATGTTGACCTATCTGATCTCGCAAAGTTTGCATAACAACAACCGTTTCATGTTTATCTAGCCAACTGCGATGTACAAGCCAACCAGATGGCTTGTTAATAGCGATTAGATTGTCATCTTGGTAAATAATTTCAAACATATTTTATTATTACTAACTAATCAATTATAAAAAGAGTTTTTCTAGTTCTATTGCGATGCTTGGGCTATTATTATCGCCAATGGCATAACTTGCTTTAGCTTTCACTTCATCATCAGCATTCCCCATTGCAATTCCTAATCCAGCAACAGATAGCATACTGATGTCATTATAACTATCGCCAAAAGCAATTATTTCACTTAGATCAATATTTTCGTGTTCTGCCCAATGAGTTAAACCATTGCCCTTGGTATTGCCTTTCACTGCAACATCCGCTCTATTTGACCAAGACCATTCACATGAAAACATATCTAATGCCTCTACTGCATTTGAAAACTGTTGCAATGCAGATATATTATGGCTACTTGTGGCAAATTTGAAAATTGAGGCAGATTCATCTATCAGTTTTTCAAAGCTATTCACTTTTTTGATTTCTGGTTGTAAAAAGGTGGGTAGTGTATTAACCCACTTAAAAAAACTTTCAAGATGATCATCAAGAACTTCATAAGTCATCGATTGATCAGTATAAATTAAAGTATGTATCTTATACTGATTAACTAACTCCAATAATGTTTTTGCTTGATCTTTTGTCATTGGTTTTCCCGCAAACAATTGCTCATTTTCAAAATTGTAAAGATAAGAGCCATTACAGCAAATTGCTGGCGTTGATAAGTTAAGTTGGTAATAATAAGGGTAAATTACAGAATGATGGCGCCCTGAAACTAAAATCACTTTTACACCTTGATCGCTTATTTTTTTGATCATATTGGCTGTTTCTGGCAGAACTAAACGATTACTGGTAAGTAATGTACCATCCATATCAAAGGCAACGGCTTTATATTTCATATTTATCCTCTTTGCGTAATTATTATGGTCTAGCTAACCATCGCATAACTAACTAATCATATAACTAACTAATCACATAACTAATATGCTATATGATAAACTAGACCACGAGATCAAGTCACACTAAAACTCTATTTTTTGACGACCAATAAATGAATGAGAAAGTGTTGTACCATCAACCATTTCAAGTTCACCACCAACTGGTACACCATGAGCAATTCGAGTTGCTGTTACATTAAACTCTGCGCACATTTGCGCAATGTAATTAGCTGTCGCATCGCCTTCAACGGTTGGATTAGTGGCTAAAATAACTTCATTGATTGGTTCTGATGCTAGTTTGATTTTTAATAAATCAAGACCAATGTCGCTAGGGCCGATACCATCTAATGGCGATAAGTGACCTAATAATACAAAATAACGACCACTATACTGCCCAGTTTGTTCAATGGCAACGATATCAGCTGGTGTTTCGACCACACAAAGCTGTCCGCTACTTTGACGGCGAGCATTTTTACAAATAGAACAAATATTTTGCTCGGTGAATGTTCGACACTCTTTACAATGGCCTATATTTATCATTGCCTCATGCAATTCATGAGCCAATTTAATACCACCTTGTCGATTTCGTTGTAATAAATGAAAGGCCATTCGTTGTGCCGATTTTGGACCAACACCAGGTAAACAACGCAGTGCTTCCATAAGAGATTCTAGTAATGGACTTATTTGCATGAATTAATTTATTTCTCGCAGTTTTAAATTATTAGGTTAATAATACCTTTTTTCAATAATCTATTAAATAAGAATTATTTTAAAGGTTTATTTAATGTTGATGAAAATTGAAAAATTGTAGGCAAATTCGTAGGCACAATAGTACTTAGCAGACAACAATTTACATAATAAATTGTTAAATCTATACTTATTATTGATAGATTTTAGTCATTTTTTATTTTTGTACGATGGTAACTTTTTAATTCATCACCTTTCAAAAGGCGTGCAATGTTACTATTGTGGCGAATAATAATCAAACATGAAAGCATAGAAACAGGTAAAGTGAGCTCAGGTTTAAATAGCCAAACATAAAAAGGCGCCATAAGAAAGCCAACAATCGCAGCCACGGATGAATAACCAGTAATGAATAGCGCCAGTAGCCAAGTCAGAATAAAACAACCTGTAAAATCAAAACCTATTGGAATCATCATACCTAAGGCAGTTGCAACTCCTTTGCCACCACGAAAATGAAAAAAACAGGGAAAGATATGTCCTAAACAAGCAAAAATACCAATAATCCCTAAAAAGAAAGGTGTCACTCCAAGCCGATAAGCTATATAAACGGGAATAGCACCTTTTAACATATCAAAAATTAAAACAAAAATAGCGGGTAATTTGCCATTTAATCGTAAAATATTGGTCGCACCGGGGTTATGTGAGCCATGTTCAGAAGGATCAGGCAAATGCATGATTCGGCTGATAATCATGGCACCAGAAAGTGATCCCTCAAGATAGGCAATGATAATCATCAATATAATTTGTAATATCAAAATACAACTCCTTTACTTCTTATAATAGTCTTTATTTAATCTAGCATTTAAGTTGTTTTATAACCTAAATACAGGAGTCAGAAACAAATTAAACTACAAATCATCAACCCCAAATTAAAGCTTTTACAGCTAGCTAAACAATAAAAAAACAGTTTAACATGTCTATAAAGCAATGGGGTATTCCTATGATAGCGATTATCGCTTCAAAAAACTGTATGAGCAAGGTTGTGATCTTATTCGTCGAAAAAATGATCTTCTTATAGTTTAGTAAATAGCTTAATTCAAAAATTGGTAAATATATAGGCAAATAAATAAACGTTTTTTATAGTTTGTCAAGGGCATTTTTGATTTAAGATTAGCGCAAAATAGCATTACTCATTTTACAATAGCGAACAAATGATTTACATTATGTTAGTCATTAATTGATTTTTTCGAAACAAAATTTACCTTATATTGTTTCTTTGTTCATTGTCATTATATAAATATCAACAATAAAGCTTTACAGCAACAATTCTATATAAATAAATTAAATCAAATTATTAACTATGATAGGTGTGTTTTTTTATAACGAATAACGCATTATAGAAAACAGCATTTAGGTAATTTTTAGCGCAATATTAATTTTTACTATACTTTAACACTCATTTTTTATTTTTGCTTATTCCTTGTTTTTTAATGAACTAATATAAATTATTTATCAATATAAGGCCTATTTGTAATGGTTTTATGGGTTTTTAGGACAGCTAGCCGAAAGG
>NZ_LZHO01000084.1:0-23481 GCF_001690895.1 Gilliamella sp. Nev5-1
TTAAAAATACGCGTCGATAATGGACCAGAATTTACAGGAAAAACCTTTATAAACTGGGCTAAATCACATGATATAGCCATTGATTATATCCAGCCCGGTAGCCCTTATGAAAATGGTTATATTGAACGATTTAATCGTACCTATCGTACTGAAGTACTCGATTTATATCTTTTTAACAACTTAGCACAAGCAAGGAGAATAACCGAAGAATGGTTAACGATTTATAACACCGAAAGACCGCATGAGGCATTAAATAACATGACACCGCTCGAATATAAAACATTAAAACAGGCAGCTTAATTTTCTACGTGAGTTGTGTACTAAGTTTGGGGTATTTACAATCAAACTTATTAAAATCTGACTTATATTTATGGTTTAATCAACTTTGTATATATAAAACGATTGGGAGTAAGGATGTGTCCTTTATAAATTTTTCGCTTATTGGATAATCCATCATTATTTTTTAATTATGTAAATTAACAGAAATTGCATTAATAACTAATTGATATTAAAAATATTAGGAATAGCAAAAAAAAATTCTTGTATATATAAAGAAAAAAAACTAGTATATCATGTCGCCAGATTATATGTAATTCAGTTTCGAAAATTTTGGAAGTGTTTACATTTTTTGCCCCCCCTTAAATATTTTTAGATTTAAGGGGGGGTAAATTCGTTGAAAATAATTGCTAGCTGTTTTGTGATAATAGTTTTACAGAGTATTATATATACTTATTTAAAATTATTTCATAGATATTTAATCGAAACATATTAATTTTAATGGAAAAATTATGTTAAACAAAATTGCTTTTGTTGCCCATGAATTTGGTTTTTATCCTGGACATGGTGGTATTGCATCTTATCTATATAATATTTGCAAATATATTCTGTTAAACCACACAGGAGTTGAACTATATGTATTAGTTAATTGTTTTGATAAAAAATGTGATTTATTAGCTTTTAAAAACTTAACAGTTATAAGTATAACTAATTCTAAAGATGTCTATGAGCATCTTATTTCTATCCAACCTGATTTCGTTGAAGTCTCTGATTATTGTGCGTTGGCATTGGATTGCCTAATAGCAAAAAATCTTAAAAAACAATTTTCGGAAACTGTTTTCGCTGTTCATCATCATACAGCTTCCCGGGAGTGTTATGAATGGAATACTTCGTTACCTGTTAAGTACGCAAACCATTTCATTAAAGATTGTTATATGAGAGAAAAACTACAAATTATGTTGGCTGATGCCCAAATTTCACCTTCTAGTTTTATGAGTGCATATGTCAAAAAAAATTATCTTATTTATGACGAAGTAAGAGCATTTAATCATCTTAATGTGGAGCTAGTTGATAACCCCAAAAGTATTAAAGAAGAATTATCTGAATTATATGATTTAGGACAATTCAGTGATACTTTTAATATTCTTATAATATCAAGAATAGAAGGCCGTAAGAATCAACGTTTTCTAGTTGAACAATTCATTAAATTAAAAAAGAAAGTTTATAATTGTAAACTTTTTATTGTCGGAAACACAAATTATGATGAAATTACTAATGAGGAGTCGAGATATCAAATTTATAAAGAGGTACCTTTAGAGTTTAGAAATGATATCTTGTTTTTTGATTTTGCTGATACTAAACAAAAAGAAAAATTTATTGCCATAGGTGATCTTTGTGTCTTATCTTCTACATTTGAAAGTTTTTCAATAGCATTAGGGGAAACAATTGTGAAAGGAATTCCAGGAATGGCTTCTAAATATACAGGATGTTGTGACTATTTAGGCGCAACTAAAGAAGTTGCTACTTTTGATCCTTTTGATGATACTGATTTAGCGGAAAAGATAGAAAATTTTTATAATATGTCTAAAGAAGAAAGAATGAATATTTTATCAATTCAACAGGAAACTTTTTCTAAAGTAACATCTCCTTTAATTACTGTTGATTCACGTCTAAATTGGATAAATGAGAAGTTAAAATCTCGAAAAAAAAGGAGGGGGGGAAATATTGACTCATGGCAATTTATTAATAACCAAGAAGTTGTCAAATTTATAGGTAAACATGTGATATTAACTCCCAATAATAAAAAAAATAAAATAATTGATAATTTCTTACAAGATTTTACGTTCAATCAAAATTTTACTGATAAAATCATAATGTTTAATGAAAATTATGCCTATATTAATGAAGTTATTGATGCTGTTGATTATGGTTGCCCTATTTTGATTCTGAATGCTCGAAATTTATTTTCTGAGGGGAGCTTGTTATCTTATAAAGACCTTCTAACAGCAATTAATTCAAAAAAAGAGAACGTTATTGAAATAGCTATAAATGGATTTGGTAATTTAGAACCTAATAGGACTCATCTAAAGTTTATGCTTTCCCTTAATGAAAAACTCAATTTTAAAGGTAATGTAAATGGATAACATATCCTTATTAATTCATGGTCCCTACAATGATAATATCCTAAATAAAATTTCATATTCTATGAAAAAAAGCCGTTGTGATATAAATGAAATAATATTTGTTATATATGAAAATGATAAGGAACTATATGAAAAGGAAATAACAAATTTATTTAGTTCATTTAATGTTAAAAAAGTTTTTGTTAAAGATTTGATAAATCCTGGATTTGCCAATATAAATAGGCAATTATTGTCTGTTCAAGCTGGGCTTAACGTTATTGATAATGATAGTTTCGTGATAAAGTTAAGAAATGATCAGTATATTGATTTCAATAAGTTTTTTAGAAAAATAAAAAAATATAATTGGGTTTTGGATAATAATAAAATAATTACGACATGTTGTTATACTCGAAAAGATAGATTGTATCATCCCTCGGATATGTTTTTAGCAGGGATGGCTGAAATATTGAAAGAATATTATGCATTACCGTTATATGACAAAACTGAGTTGAATGTTATCATGGAGGTTAGGGAGCTTGTAGAAAATAGTGATTATCAACTAAAGTATAATCCTTTTTCGCCTGAAAGCGAGCTATTCAGAAGTTTTTTAATTAAGCGAAATTGGGATATTAAAGAAACTAAAGAAGATAGCTATAATGCTTTTTGTAAATATATCTATCTTTTAAACTCTTGGGATATTTCTTTAAGATGGAAGAAAAAAAGAAACTATCCTTTTAAAAAGAAAAATCAAATAGTTTTACCTCATTTTTTTAAATTAGCTCCTTTTGTCGGCGGTCCAGTTGAAAACGCCTCTTGTATATTAAGGCATGAGATACATGGAAGAAAAAATATTATAGACTGCTATTATATTGTAAAGTCAAAAGTGATATGGAAGTTTTGGCCTTATAATCAAGATAATATAAATTATATTCCTAAAAAATTTATTTTAAAAATAAGGTATAAATCTCTTAAACTATTATGCATTGTAATCAGTATTCTTCCATATTTTGTTGTTAGCAAAATTGAAAAAGAATTAAGAGAAAAAATAAGGTCAATAAAACACAAGATAACTTTATTAAGAAGGATAAAATAAGCCTAAATAATATGGTTTTTTTAATTAACATAATTTTTATATGACATAACATACTAAGTTTATTGAAATCTAAATTTAAAATAGGCTAACAGTGCACAATAAAATTAATTAAGCTAGTCTGGAATTGATTAATGATAAACACTAAACATATTGCCATTCAATTTTTTGGGCATTTAAGGACGTTTGAATTTACATTTAATTCGTTTAAAAGAAATTTGTTAGATGAAAACGTGTTGGATGGATATAAAATAGATATTTTTATTCATACTTGGGATGAATTAGATCATTCAACAATTAATTATCGAAACCTAAATGGTAATGCTTTGACAGATAAACTATTAACTAATGAATATATTTCATTAGTTAATAAGTTCTATCAACCTAGGAAACTAGTTATTGAGTCACAATTAGACTGCCAAAACGAGGTTTTGATTGAGAAAATAGGTCGGTTTCCTCGAGCTAAAAAAGGATGTTTAAACAACTCTTACTCAATTTATATGGTTAACAGGTTGAGAAAGGAATATCAATTAGAAAAAGATATTAATTATGATTGGATTATAGTTACTCGGCCTGATATTTTTTTCAAATCTCCTTTTCGAATTGATAGTATTCTTAGCTGCTATTTAAAATTTGGATTGGCAATACCTGAAAATGTTATTTTTCATGGGTTTAATCCTTTTGGGCGAGGGAATATGGTTGAAGATCCCAATTTCTTGGCTGGATCTGATCTTATTTTTTTTGGAAGACCTGAAGTTATTGATAAATCATCGTCTTTATATAGTGAATTCAATGAAAATATTTTTCCTGATGATTTTTATTGTATGGAAGTTTGGTGGGCAAATTTTTGGATGAAGAAGAAGATAAGCCACTATCCAATTAACTATAAACATGGTCCTGATTTTGATGTGATAAAAACCGAAATACTAAGAAGTAAGGCGTTATATAAACACTCCAAAAGTAAATATTATAAAAGGATAGCTTTTTTCTTTATTTTGGGCTTATTTCCTTATTGCCTTGTAAAGAACAAAATCAATAAATTAGAAAAGAAGGTTATAAGCATGAGAATGTTCCATAAAGTCTAATTTGTTGATTTTAAATTAAAAATTTATTGTTTATGTTATTAAAAAATATTTAGTTAGTTGTTTTTTGTTTGAGATAGGTTTATAGTCGATGTCCCCCATTTTATCTGTTGTAATTCCAGTATATAACACTGGAAAATATTTGAATAAGTGTTTAGATAGTGTTATCAATCAGTCTTTTAAAAATATTGAAATAATTTGTGTAAATGATGGCTCGATAGATAATTCGCTTGATATTTTAAGAAAGTATTCCGAAGAAGATAAACGGATTAAAATTATTAGTAAAAAAAATGGAGGATTGTCTTCAGCAAGAAATGTTGGTATTGAAAATGCACGAGGCAAGTATATTACTTTTGTCGATTCAGATGATTTTATTGAATTAAATACCTATGAAAGTTCATTATTGTATTTTAGCGTAGGTAAAGTAGATCTTGTTTATTTTTCTACACGGCTTGTTTTTGAGGATAATATTGCTCGAATTCAGGACGAACGATATTTTGAACATAAATATACAGGTTTAGTTAACTTATCTAATGATGTTGTAGCAAAGATGGATGTCTGTGCATGGAATAAAATTTACAAACTTTCAATACTAAAAAAGTATGATATTAAATTTCCAGAGGGGCTTTGGTACGAGGATGGACCATTTTTTTGGTCTTATGCACTGGTGAGTGATTCCGCATTTTTTATAAACGACAAATTTTACAATTATCTGATAAGAGCCGGATCTATCATGAGCCAATGTAATAAAAAAGGTAAAACCTATCATAAAACCTTTCACGAATTAGATCCATTATTGTGCTTTGAGTTTTTACTTCGTTTTGTATTTAAATGGAAGTTGCACGAAAAATTTAAGCCAGTATTAGTCGATCTATTTCAGCAAAAAATTTATGAAGCTTTACGATGTCTTCCTCAAAAGGAGCGCATATTAGCTTTAAATAAATCAACAGAGATTGTTAATTTATTTAACCTTACATGCTATTTTCCTAATGATTATTATTTAATTTCGTTATCCAATAAACACTATCACAAAATTGGGGAAGTTAATCGATTTTTTTTAACAAGGAAACAGCGGTTATTGGGCATTTGGGATGCAAATAGGCATTATATTATTTGTTTTTTAGGCATTAAAATAAAAATAAAAAAAAGTTAATGAAAAACTGTCATTAATTTTTCTTTGATTTTAATATTTGTCGTATTAAATTTACGTTAAAATTAACGGGTAAACTTCTATTTGTAGTATAATCCCCTATAACTTTACTGTTTAAGTATTTTATTATGTCTCAAAAATTAAATTCAATTACGACATTAAAGAAGCTTTGGCCATTCATTAACCCATTTAAAAAAGCATTAATTGTTGCAGTAATAGGGCTTTTACTCAATGCGGTTGTAGATGCAACTTTAATTTCGCTAACTAAACCGTTGCTTGATCACGGATTAATGGACAAGGATTATCCACTTTTAATTGCAATTGCAATTGCAATTGTTGGCTTAATTTTATTAAGAGGCTTATCTAATTACGCTTCAACTTATTGTCTTGCTTGGTTATCAGGAAAGGTAGTGACTAAATTTAGGCAAATGATCTTTAACCATTTACTCAAAAGTCCTATAAGTTTTCATGATAAGCAATCTGTTGGTGATCTTGTTTCTGTTGTTACTTTTAATACTCAGATGCTATCAAAAGCTTCATCTGACGCATTAATTATACTCATTCGTGAGATAGCATATGCGATCGGATTATGTATAGTTATGTTATATGGAAGTTGGAAATTAGCCTCAGTTCTGATTATTTTGGTTCCAATGATCATTTTTATTGCACAATTTATTGCAAAAAAGTTCAGGGAAACAATTGCATCAATGCAACAAGGAATGGGACAAATCACCACCGCCAGTGATGAAATGTTAAAGGGGCACAAAGAAGTATTGATTTTTAATGCTAGAGAATATGAAAAAGGTAATTTTAACTATATTACAGATTGTGTTAGGCGTGGTATGTTAAAAATAGAAGTTGTTTCCAGGTTATCTACACCAATTATTCAGCTGGTTGCCACCTTAGGATTAGGATTCATACTTTATTTAGTTGCTAGCCAGAATTTAGATATTACACCCGGTTCTTTTACTGTAGTTTTTTCTGCAATGATTGCCGTTATGCGACCGTTAAGAGAACTAACAAGTTTGCATGTAGAGCTTCAAAAAGGATCAATTGCATGTGAATCATTATTCGATCTTTTGGATTCTCCACTAGAGAATGATCATGGTTCTATTGTTGTAGAAAGGGCTAAAGGAGATATAGAGTTTAAAAATGTGACTTATACTTACCCTACAAGGAATATACCTGCTTTAAACAATATTTCTTTGAAGATAAAAGCCGGTCAAACAATAGCATTAGTTGGTCGTTCAGGTGCAGGTAAATCTACAATTGCAAGCTTAATTCCTCGTTTTTATGATGTTTCGCAAGGTGAAATATTATTAGACTCCATAAATATTCAAGAATATACATTGAGATCATTGCGTAAACAAATTGGTTATGTTTCTCAAAATGTACATTTATTTAATGGAACAATTGCGGAAAATATTGCTTATGGTGAAAAAGAACTTTATAGCAGAGATGATATAATTAAAGCCGCTAAGTTAGCTAATGCAATTGAATTTATTAATAGATTAGAGCAAGGTATTGATACTGAAGTCGGTGATAATGGCGTTTTATTATCAGGAGGTCAGCGACAACGCATTGCAATCGCTCGTGTTTTATTACGCGATAATCCAATATTGATTTTTGATGAAGCAACGTCAGCATTAGATAATGAATCGGAACGTCTTGTTCAAGATGCAATAGAGGTTCTACAAAAAAACCGAACATCAATTATAATTGCTCATCGCTTATCTACTATTGAAAAAGCAGATCGAATTTTAGTTATTGACGATGGAAAAGTTATTGAAGATGGAAACCATCAATCATTAATCAATTTAAATGGAACTTATGCTCAAATGCATAAAATGCAATTTAATACTTAAAATTAATATATAATGAATAATATGACTAAACAAAGCAAGCTTGTACACATAAATGATATTGATAAGGATTCTTCAACATGGAAAACTTTCTTAAAATTATGGCCATTAATTGCAGAACATAAGTTTATTTTATTCTTGTCTGTTGTTTTATTAATTGCTAGTGCTTTTGCTGATACTTCATTAATTGGATTACTACGCCCATTGCTTGATCGAGGTTTTTCTATGAATGATCAAGAATTTTTATTGATGGCACCATTTTATATTTTTGGGCTAGTCTTATTAAGAGGTGTGGCTAATTATGGTTATTCTATTTTTCTATCATTAATCTCAGGTAAAATAGTGATGAAAATTCGACAAAGGCTTTTTGGTCATTTTGTTGATGCTCCAGTTAGTTTTTATGATCAAAACTCGACAGGAAGACTATTATCGAGGATTACCTATGATACAGATCAAGTTGCATCTTCTTCATCTGATGCTTTAATAACGATAGTGCGTGAATCAGCTTTCATTTGTGGGTTATTTTATACTATGTTTAGTAATAGCTGGCAGCTCTCTCTATCTTTGATTATTATTACACCAATTGTAATTGGTTTAATTACCTTGATTTCTGTTAAGTTTAGAAAACTAGCTAAAAATATGCAAAATTCAATGGGTGGCATTACTATGTCTGTTGAACAGATGTTAAAAGGACATCGAGAAATTATTATATTTGGTGCACAAGAAGAAGAGTCAAAAAACTTTGATAAAGTGAGTAATAAATTTCGCCGTGATAGTATGCGATTGGTTTCTATTTCTGCGCTATCAACTCCTGTAGTTCAGGTTATTATTTCTTTTGCAATTGCATTTGTACTATTAACTGCAAGTAATCCTGATTTGAATATTACTCCAGGTGAATTTACAGTTGTTTTTTCTTCATTAGTCGCATTGATGCAACCGATAAAAAGCCTAACCAGTGTGAATGCTGGATTTCAAAGAGGTATGGCTGCTTGCCAAACACTATTTGCCTTATTAGAGCAGCCAATAGAAAATGATAAAGGCCATTTAAATATAGCAAAAGTTAAAGGTGATATTATTTTTGATAATGTATCATTTGGATATGAAACTAGAAGCGACCTTGCTTTGCAAAATATTAGCTTTTCTGTCTCTGCTGGTAAAACCATTGCTTTAGTGGGACAATCGGGTTCTGGAAAAACAACAATTGCTAGCCTATTAACTCGTTTTTATGATACTTCACACGGTGAAATTTTAATTGATGGTATTAATATACAATATTTTACTTTATATTGCTTAAGAAACCAGGTTGGATTAGTGTCTCAGCATGTTCATTTATTTAATGACACTATCGCCAATAATATCGCATATGGTAAAATTGGTGAATATTCTCAAGATCAAATAGAAGAAGCAGCTAAAAAAGCTTATGCCTATGATTTTATAAAAGGACTAGAAAAGGGTTTTGATACTATAGTCGGAGAGAGTGGAGTATTATTATCTGGAGGTCAACGCCAACGTATTGCAATAGCAAGAGCTTTATTACGAGATACGCCAATTCTTATTTTAGATGAAGCTACATCAGCCCTAGATACGGAGTCAGAACGAGCAATACAAAAAGCCTTAGAAGAACTACAAAGAGGACGAACATCTATCGTTATTGCTCACCGGTTGTCAACTATTGAAAATGCAGATGAAATATTAGTTATGAATGAAGGAAAAATTATTGAAAAAGGCTCTCATTCAGATTTATTAAATAAAAATAGCATTTATGCAAAACTGTATAAAAGCAATTTTAATGATTGAAAATATTGCATATTTAAATGATTATATTACAGTTTAAAATTTATTTAATGAAGAATATTGTTTGAATTTACTTTTAATATTTAAACAAGGATGTTGTTTAGTTATTACGCATTTTAGCAATGCTTGTTTGGTTGACATTGGGCAAGGATGATTTTTTATAAATTTTAAAATATAAGGAATATTTCTAAAAATATTAGGTTTATTGTCGATGTAAATTCGTATTAGTAGCTTTAGCAGTCCCAGTTCTTGAATAAGACTTTCTTTTTCTTGTTTTGATTGTAATTTATTTGACTTTAATACTGATTCTAAATAGGTTGCATTCATTACTAAAATATAATTACGTTTAGCTATTTCTGATAAAGGCAATTCAATGATATTTGTAATACATTTGTTTAAGACATTTTTTAATGTATTGGTATATAAATAGTCAATGTTTTGCATTGATAATGAGGAAGATCGAACACGGTGGAAGTATGCATCTTTATTTTTTAAATAATATGTGGCTTTTGCTTTCGATATAATAGAGAGAGAAATAAGATGATCCTCATGATTTTTTCCAATGAATTTTTCTTTAAATAATTTTTGATTAAATATATATCTCCATACGACACCAGAATAATTCTTTTTTTCTAATAAATAACTGAATAAATCTAATCCTGACTTAAAAAACTTTGGTTTTTTAGGCGAGAATTGACTTGATTTAAGATGTGTCTTACTGTCTTGAAAAGAGGTATAGTCAAAATAAAAAAAATCTAAATTTGGCTCTATATTTAATATTGCTGCAAACTCATCAAATAGATTTATGTTTATAATATCATCAGAATCAATAAAAAAAATATAATTGCCTGATGCTATTTCAATTCCTTTATTTCTAGCTACGCTTACACCAAGGTTAGATTGTTGAACAATCTTTATGTAGCTCCATTTTGATGCATATTGTTGAAGGATTAATAGAGTGTTATCGGTTGAACCATCATCAATACAAATGATCTCTTTCGGTAAACAGCTTTGATTTATGAGAGAGTTCAAGCAATCAGCAATATAGTCCTCCACATTATAACAAGGGATAATTATAGAAATATCAGTTATTTTATTTGTCATATAGTATTTTTCCATGGCTATTTTTTTAGAAATAACTTATATTTTAAATAAACGCCATAGTAATAAATAGATTTGCAATAAGATCCTTGCTTCATTAGATATTTAGCATAGTTTCTAATTGATGAACTATTACCACTTAATGGTAACTCGTCGTCTTTCCATGGAGAGAGTTGAAAATAATATTCAAATATTTTAGAAAGGTATACTTTAAACCAAGGTTTATTTTGTGAAATATAATGTAAAATTACTGTATAAGGTTTAATATTTTTTTCCTGATGAGCGTCAGTAGAAATTTTTATTTTAGTATTAAATTTTATAGGTAACAAACGTGTTTTATTTTCAAGCAAAATGTTTAAAACATCTTGATCCGCAAATTTATATATATTTCCATTATTGATCAATTCTAGCGCCTTTTCAGAAATATTTTCATCACACCATTTTTTTGTGTTTATCAAAAGAACGCCTGCATTAAAATATTTTTTTGAATCAATGTGATACATTTTACTTATTGTTTGTTGCATATCTTTTGTATCGCTTACTACGCCAGCAATATAATCTTCAATATTGTACTCAAATATTTGTGCTAATGATTGTAAACATATTACATCACTATCAAGGTAAATTAATTTATCAGTTATTGAGGAAAGTAAATTGGGCATGATAAAACGAATACAAGTTGATACATTAGTTATATGTAAAACAAGTGTTTTAGGATTTATAATAAAATTATTATTCAAATAATAAAGCGTAATCGACACATTACTACAGCTTAGTTTTTTGAATTTTTCAATATTTTTATCAGAGACATTATCAATAAATAAATGAAAATGAAGATTATAATTTGGCGTGTTTTTTATTACTGATAACATTGCAACACCGGCAGGCATTGCGTAATTGTCGTCGAAACCTAGAGCAATATTGAGTGTTGAGTATTGTGGGTTGCTGTTATTAATAAGAGGGGAAATTTGATCAATAAATTTGTTAACGTTCAACATGTAAATTATTTTAATTATAAAATGTGTATGCAATTATATATTCAATTATCGTCAAAATATAGATCAAATAATTTTGGTAAATGATATAGTGTTTAACCTATTAAAAAATTTAAAAAAATAAATTTACACATAAATATGTTTTATTTAGAATGGAAAAAAATTATTTAAATAAAAAATAGCAAATGCCTAATCAACAAATTTATATTAGTAAAGTACAAAACTTTTCAAAATCGAATCAGCAAAGATCAGATATAATGCATATTGCATTAGCATTTGATGATAACTACGCAATGCCTGCTGGAGTGACAATTTCTTCTGTTATTTATAATAACCCAGATACATGTTTATGCTTTCACCTATTTGTGGATAACATATCTTCCAATAATTTGAAAAATTTTAAGCAATTAGTAAGTAGTAATTGCACGATAAAAATATATTACTTAAATAGTAACTTTCAGATTAATTCGGAAACATTAGTTTTAGGTTATTTATCTGCTATGTCATGTGTTAGGTTTATTATTCCCGATGTTTTAAAAGAGCAAACCGACAAGTTTTTATATCTTGATAGTGATATTTTATGCCTAAAATCAATTAGTAAACTATATAATTCAGCATTAGAAAATTATGTCGCTGGCGTAATACCTGATGATAGTGCGATGAGGAATACTATAAAAGATTTATACCAAATAAACTTTGATAGATATTTTAATGCTGGTGTTTTGCTAATAAATACTCAACAATGGGACATGAACAATATGACATCTTTGTGTATGAATATGATAAATGATGGAAATATTTATCGGTTTGCTGATCAAGATGTTTTAAATATTTTATTAGAAAATAAAACTCGCCTTCTGCCGATTAAATATAATACAAAAATTCATATAACCACTTCTTGCAAAGAAGAACAGCTGATAGCGCCCTATACAGTATTATTGCATTATGTGACTGGATATAAACCATGGTATCAAACGTTTGATTCTCAGTTGTTCAAAAAATATTTTGATTTATCGCCTTGGAAAGCAACAAAACGACCTTTATCTTTAAAAAAATCGTGGTTACGTAATTACGCCAAATATTGTTTGAAAAAGGGAAAAATTATCACCGCTTTGAAGTTTTACTCGTTTTATTTGTCTAAGAAATTGACATAATTTTTTAGACACACTAAATCTAGTATTATTCCAAAAAAGAGATAAAAACAATATCAGTGCTGATATTGTTTTATGAAAGTTTGATACTCATATGATTGACCACCCGCTGATAGTATAAAATCGTTTTCAATAAAAGATTGATCTATGTTAACGGAGTAGCCGAGTAATTTACTTAATAAGTAAACAAGATTAGATGTGTTTATCATGTTATCTGGGTTACGATAGTTTTCAATTTCTAGGCATGGGTAGTTGCCATAAGTCGAGTACATCATCAAAGGGATTTCAAACTGGTTGCTAAATTCTTTTGAGTGTCTTAACAGGTCATGCCCTAGATTAACAATTTCCCCGTGATCAGGGGGTATAAATTAGAATAAAGTTATCCAATTTTTCTTTCAAAATCATATAAATTTGCTTTATGACTCTATCTGTATGATGGATTGTTAAATCATATTCATCGCCATTGGGTAAGGTTAAAATATCTAACTCGTCATAGCCAAGTTTATAAGGTTTATGGTTTCCAGCTAAATGAATAACTATAAATTTCTTTTCATTATCTTGAACGTGCTCCTTACTAAAATATTAGGCAATGCTCGCCTCTATAAATGCGTTATTAAGATAATACTGCTTTTCATATTGTTCAGGCGGTATCTAACCATGAGTTGAATGTCGGCAAACTTGATTATAATCGGTTCAATATATTCAAATAGCCTTTTATTGGCTTCTTCCCGTGTTTTGTCATCATGAATAATGCGGTTTTTCACATATGAAAAAACTTTCAGCAACGGCATTATCCCAACAATTGCCTGCTCGGCTCATACTTTAGTTAATTCTATGCGATAACACTAACTGCTTAAAATCCGCACTGCAAAATTGGTTTTCTTGGTCACTAGGTAGTAATCCCCCTTTTGGAAATTGACAACAAAATAAAGCATTTTTGAGCGAGTTACAAACTAAATACTTATTAATATTCTTAATGTATTAGTCAGCACATCATAATAATAGGTTTGTAGCAAAAGAATTAATGTGATTATTTTTTATTATGTTACAAAATGAAAACTCTAATAAAATCAATTGGTTTTCTGACTGATTTTTATCATGCTCTATTAACCTTTCTTTATGATACATCCTAGCCCTTGTCCCTGATATTATGTACTAAGCTTAGTGCATCTAAACGAGCTTTATGTTGCCAATAAAGCGCTTTGATATTCTCAAATAGTTCATTTGATTTTGGTTCACGCTTTAGCCAAACAGAATAACCTGATACGCTAACTTTTAATTGACGGCAGACTAGCGGTAATGGGTATGGCAACAAATGTTGTTTCGTATATTGGTACTTCACCGGCTTGGATGGTTGATAAAGATACATGCGCCTTTTTTGCAATTTCATTGGCCACTTTTAGTCTTTGTGTTCTTTTTTAGCGTAATCATTTTTTGTTGCTCACAAGTTAGCTCACGTTTACTGGTTTTGTTAGGATTAAGTTGCCTAAGCCATTTATCTAGCGTTGATTTATCAATACCTAAATAGTTAGCGGTTTTAGCCAATGAAAAATGCGCATTAGATAATGCATAATCAACCGATAGTTGTTTGAACTATGCACTGAATTTTTGACGCATAATGTGTTCCTTATGATTGCTAGTTATATCATAGAGGTGGTATTTGTTCATTTTTTATGGGGATCATACTTTCCTGTAAATCTTAGATGATCGGTTAATCGCATGGTGGAGTTGCCAATCACTACCAGATATTTTTCTCGTATAGATTTATTTAAAAAAAGAACGGATTGACTTGAAATTCAATAATGTGTCTTTTGTTTGATAAATAGTAATATGTAGTATTTTTAAACAAGAAAAAACAACACGTAAAAATTATAGATCAATATAATATTTTATTTTTTAAAGATATTATTATATAAATGAGTATAAATTAATGAAAAGAATAAAGAAGGTAATACGATTGTGGTAAGTTCATTTTTTATCATTATATCACTTTGGTTTGTATTATTTTCTAAAGCTATTTTTAAAGAGATTTTGAAACGTATAACTAAAACTGTTTAAATTATCGATATTTACAGCATAAAAGACGCTCAAAGTAATTGCAAAGCATGCGACAATCAAAATGTTTAGTTAAAATTGAAATATTTAAATTTTTTATTTTTAGCATTAGATAGAACCATTAACCATTCCTCCAAATCTATTTATGTACTAATTTTTTAATTAAGTAAGCCACGTAAAATTTTACTCCTTTTAAAATTGAACCTTTCCTAAAAAATTGTGCAGAAAAAACTCTATAATCGACTGGTCTCATTTTGTTTTGATATGATTTTAGTGGGCTATTTGCCCAAGGGGTAAAATGTTTATAATATGTATATAAGTTTTGTGCAAGACCTTCATTTTCGGTGTACCACATTTTCCTAGGACCAGTAAAATGAATGATATAGGGTAAAGATTTTTTATTATAAAAAAATGTTTCCTTTTGTTTATCATCCATCCAAGTGAATAAGTAGTTCCAATTAGGATCTATATATAAAACTTGATTTTGTAGAACTATATTTAGTACATCTTGATCTGGGTAAATTAAACGTTCTTTTTTTGCAGATAGTAGTGTTTTGTTTGCTTTATTTTCTGTATCAAAGCCTATCCAATTATTAATATTAATATATAAAAAACCCGAGTTAAAATAACTTTCCGAAGCAAGTTCAAGCCTTTCTTTATTTTTTAACATATTTTGTTTATCTAATGAGTCAGGCGTCACAGCACAAATAACCGAATCTATATTAATATTTAAAATCGGTGATATGTCAGAAAAACATAGGGTATCTGCATCTAAGTAAATAAATTTATCAATTTTGCCATATAATAGTTTTGGCACAGATAATCGAATATACATTGAGCGGTTAATATGAGTTATTTTATTGCTCTTATGATCTTTATATTTAGCTAGCTCTTCAAAAGGAATAATATAGATATTAATTAATGGGCTAATTTTTTGTAATTTTTGTTGGTCTTTGGGAGATACATCGTATAAAAAAACATGAAAATGAATATTATTATGCATATTGTTAAGCATAATAGAGGTAATCGATACACCTACATGCTCAAGGTAATTTGAATCGGTACAATATGCAATGTTAATTCTGCTATTCATTTCTAATACTCTTTAAAAAATCAACCACGCTATTTAGTCATTACTAAATCAATATGTCAACATAAAATTTATTATTACTTCATTGTTTAATTTAACATATGTTATAATAGAATAATTTTTAACATTATCTAAAAATTGGCACAAAATGGCAGAAAATCTTTTTATTAGCAAAATTAGGACATTATTTAATAATACCATAGAATCATTAAATACTTTACATATAGCATTTTGCTTTGATGATAATTATGCAATGCCAGCAGGCATTGCTATGTCTTCAGTAATCTTAAATAATCCTGATAAAAATATCGTGTTCCATTTATTTGCTAATAATGTTTCTAATGAGAAAATTATAATATTTAATCAATTAAGTAAAGAAAATATTAGTATAATTTGTTATGAAATTAGTGATAATTTTTCAATAAATCCAGATACATTAGTTTTACATGTTTCAGCATCAACTTGCTTACGATTTATTGTCCCACAAATGCTAAATAAAGTTACTTCTCGAGTTTTATATTTAGATTGTGATGTGTTATGTACCGATAATCTCAATGAATTAATTAATACCGATTTAACTAATAAATATTCAGCAGTAGTTCCTGATGTTGATAAGACGCAAGAAAAACAATGTCTTGCCTGTGGTATTCCTCATGGTGAATACTTTAATGCTGGAGTGATTTATATTAATACAGATATGTGGGTGCAAAATAATCTTACTGAAAAAGCCTTTGCAATGATCAACAGTGGTAAAGTATACAAGTTTGCGGATCAAGATGTTTTAAATATTTTAATGCAAGGTAAAACAGTATTTTTACCTAGGCGTTTCAATCGACTCACTTCACTTACTGTGGGGGGAAAAGAAGATAACCTTATTAGCAATGATAGCGCAATTATCCATTATGTCACAGGTAATAAACCGTGGTACCAGCTTTATATCACCCCACTGTATCGACATTATATCGAATTATCTCCATGGGCAAAAGATAAATTATTGTTAGCCAATGAAAACGCACCATCAACCACTAGACGGTATGCAAAATTACTAGCTAGTCAGAATAAATACTTTGCTGCATTCAAATATTATTTGATTTATTTGAAGCATAAAACTTGCAAAAAACGTTAAGGGGTAATGCTGTGGTTGACGTTGATAAATTTATTAATAAAAAGAATTTTTTACTCTCATGTGATTTTTGGGATAACGAAAGTATATTACATATTCTTTTGTGTTTCGATGACAATTATGCTTTATCAGCAGGTGTAGATATTATTTCAATAATTGAAAATAATAATGAACAACAGATTCATTTCCATATTTTTACTCATAATGTTTCTGATAATAATAGACAAAAATTTGCTGCCATTAAATCCCATAATACATCTATAACTGAATATGTTATTAATGAGCAATTTAAAGTTGATCAAAAAAATACTGAGCTGTTTCCTATTGCGGCATGCGTTCGCTTAATTGCGCCTATGATTTTAAAGGATGTCACTAAAAAATTACTCTATGTTGATAGCGATACGCTTTGCCTAAAAAAATTTGATTTTATCAATGAAATTTCTCTAAATAATGCTATTGTCGCAGCTGTTGCTGATGAACCATATATGCAGGACTCGCAATGCGCAAAGTATCATGTAACCTATGGGACGTATTTTAATTCTGGTGTGATGTTAATTAATATACCACTTTGGTATCAGGAAAATATTACTTCAAAAACATTAAAGTTATTAAATAGTGGCGAAAAATATCATTATCCTGACCAGGATGTATTAAATATAGTAGTAGGCGAAAAAAGAATTATATTAGCAAAGAAGTATAATAATTTGTTAGCATTGTCAATCAATGGTAATGAGGACTCTAGTGTTCCTGAGGATACTGTGTTAATTCATTACATTACAAAGAACAAACCTTGGCATCAGCCTTATCGTTCTAAGTTATATGATCTTTATTTAGAAAAATCTCCGTGGAAGAATGATCCTTTAATTTTATATAACGACAAAAAAACCTCCTCAATACGCGCTTATTCTCGGTTGATGTTTAAACAAAAAAAATATTTAGCATCGGTAAAACACTATTTAATTTATTTAAGGGCTAAATTTACGAAATAGTTTACGGCATTAGTATTTAGCTCTGAATGCTATGTAATCTAATTTACTATTAGTTGTTAGAAATAAATGTAAGGGTAGATTCATTATATAGAATATAATGCTAATGATTCACTTAACAGGCTATTATATCTCTTTTGGGCTAGGTCATTGATGTATTATATGTCGACTATTAAAACTTTTAGTCGACCGACTTTGTGTATTGAACTTATCTTTTTATTAGGTGTCTTTTAAGTGATTGATGATTTTTCAGAAAATGGTTTGCTTGCTCAAGCTATTGATGGGTTTGTGGCAAGAGAGCCACAACGAAACATGGCAAGTAAAGTCTCAGAATCAATAAAAAAACAACATTCACTTGTCGTTGAAGCGGGAACAGGTACTGGTAAAACCTTTGCTTATCTGGTTCCCGCATTGCGTAGTGATAAAAAAATAATACTTTCAACTGGCTCTAAAAATTTACAAGAGCAATTATTTAGTAAAGATTTGCCAATTATCAAAAAAGCATTGAATTATTCTGGAAAGATAACCTTACTTAAAGGTCGCTCTAATTATCTTTGTTTAGATCGGTTATATCATCAATACGCCGCAGCGGGAGATCTTGATAAAGATTTACGTGTTGATTTAGCTCGTGTAAAAAATTGGTCAATCAAAACTAAAGATGGTGATATTAGCAAATGTACAACTGTTACGGAAGACAATCCAATTTGGCCGATATTAACCAGTACGAATGATAATTGTTTGGGTAGTGATTGTGAACATTATAACGATTGTTATGTGGTTAAAGCACGTAAGCGAGCATTAAATGCAGATATTGTCGTTGTTAATCACCATTTATTTTTAGCTGATGTGGTGGTAAAGGACTCAGGTTTTGGTGAGCTTATCCCTAAAGCTGATGTAATGATTTTTGATGAAGCACATCAGCTCCCTGATCTCGCTTGCCATTATTTCGGGCAACAACTAAGTAGCAGGCAACTATTTGATCTGTCCAAAGAAATTAATCTCTGCTATCGCACTGAGGTTAAAGATATGTCACAATTACAACAATGTGCCGACAAACTACAAAAATGTACTCAAGATTTACGCATTGCGATCAATCAACAATTGCCAAAAGGTAATTTACGTTTTTTATTTAATCAAGAAGCGATAAAAAAAGAGTTATCTTATCTTTTAGACGCTCTAAGTTTTTGTCATGAGGTCTTACTATTGGCTGTAGGGCGTTCTTCAACATTAGATAACTGTTTGGAACGAATTAACCAATATAATACACTTTTAAAACGGTTGCAGGAAACAAATGTAACTGGCTTTAGTTATTGGTATGAAAGTAGCCATAACTATTTTATTTTTGCGTTAACGCCATTATCTGTAGCGGATAAATTCACTGAATTATTAACAGAACGAAAAGGTAGTTGGATTTTTACTTCAGCAACGCTATCAGTCAATAACCAATTAGATTATTTTACTAAACGTTTAGGATTAACGAATGCTGATTCACTTATTTTAGAAAGCCCATTTGATTATTTGCATCAAACTGTTATGTGTGTTCCTCGCTATATCCCATCGCCAAACGAAAAGGGAAATGCTGAAAAGTTGGCTGATATTTTACTGCCCGTTATTGAAGCAAATCATGGCCGTTGTTTTTTCTTATGTACTTCTTATGCGATGATGAACGCCTTAGCTAAACAGTTTCGAGAGTTAACAAAATTACCGGTGTTAGTCCAAGGTGAAACAAGTAAGGTTAAATTACTTGAGCAGTTTATTCATAGCGGTAATGCTTTATTAATTGCAACAAGCAGCTTTTGGGAAGGTATTGATGTTAGAGGGGATACATTGTCATGTGTTATTATAGACAAATTACCATTTACCTCTCCAGACGATCCTTTAATTAAAGCTCGCATGGAAGATTGCCAAATGCAAGGTGGTGATGCATTTTATGATGTACAATTACCCGAAGCGGTTATTACTTTAAAACAAGGTGTCGGACGATTAATTCGCCATCACAACGACCGTGGTGCGGTTATTATTTGCGATAATCGTTTGGTTATGAAGCCTTACGGCGCAACATTTATTAATAGTTTGCCGCCATCGCCAAGAACACGGGATATAAATAAAGTTATTAATTTCTTGTTATCTAAAACTGACTTATAAAAATTAAATTATTTTGGGAAAAAATGAATACCATCTTAGCTATTGATACCTCAACAGAAGCTTGTTCTGTCGCTTTATTTTATCATAACGAAATCACTCATGATTTTGTTGTATCTGCTCGCGATCACACTAAACAAATATTGCCAATGGTTGATAAGCTCCTTAAACAATCAGATTGTTCTCTTTCTCAAGTTGATGCTATTGCTTTTGGGCAAGGGCCTGGTAGTTTTACAGGGGTTAGAATTGGCATTGGTGTAGCGCAAGGTTTAGCTTTAGGCATTGATAAACCTATGATAGGGGTATCTACGTTGATGACTTTGGCGCAAGGGGCATATCGCACACAAAATGCAACAAATGTCATTGCAGCTATTGATGCTAGAATGAATGAAGTTTACTTAGGACAGTATCATTACAGCAACGAGCAATGGCACGAAGTTATTCCAGAATGTGTTATTGCACCTGAAAAAGTAATAGAAAAAGTAGATCATATTCTTAATGATAGCTATTGTGCCGGCACTGGTTGGCAAACTTATCCTAATATGATGAATAATATAAAACAAAGCGATATTCTATTGCCTCATGCACAAGATCTTGTTGTTCTTGCTAAGAATAAATGGCAAAAAAGCGAAATAATTAATGTTGAAGATGTAGAACCAACTTATTTACGTAATGAAGTTACATGGAAAAAACTACCTGGCCGCTAATAATGACTATTTAAACAGCCACCTAAAGGTGGCTTAGTTCTTGATAATTTTGATTACTCTTTAAATAAGCCCAAATGTTCTTTAGCATAGGCTTCAAAGTCGGTGCAGCCACCAATTGGTTTTTCATCAATAAATATTTGTGGCACTGTTTCAACAGGTTTACCAACACTTTTAGATAGATCTTCTTTAGTAATACCTTCAACATTAATATCAACATAACGATAAGAAAAATCATCACGTTCTTGAGAAAGTTTTTCAGCTAGTTCTTTAGCACGAACACAATAAGGACATCCCTGGCGACCAAAAATTACAGTATACATTTTTCACCTTTATCTTTTGTTTTAAATATAAGCCTAATATACTTCACTTATTGAAGAAAAAAAGTAGTTAAATATTGTCAGTTAAATAGATTATATCTATTGATTTACGACTTGAGAAGCGAATCAGGTTTTATATTAGATTGTTCCAATCTGCTTGATTATTTTTTAGTAATTTAGATTTATTATTAAAAAAATTTAGCGGATTTTAATATCCATCATATACCATTCTTAACAAAACTTTACAAAAAAGTTGATAACATACAGTGCATTTTCATCTAAAATAGGGTTAGGTTATTTTACGTATATAATATGCTATAAATTTTGATTGCTTGTTAGATTAAGCTAACCATTTATATTATATAGATAAAAAATTAAAAATAAGTATGAGGGGTGCTAATAATATGGTAAAATATAACTTAAAATCGGGCATCGGGCATCGGGCATCGGGCATCGGGCATCGGGCATCGGGCATCGGGCATTTTGTTAATTTTTTTATTTTCAACTTTGATATTACAGCAAAACGTTTTATCTTTAGTGTTACTTTTTTGTTTTAAACACTTCCATTGCAAATCTCACTTTGTTGCCAAAATAACGGCACTCATAGCTCACTCAAAACCGAAACTTACTCAAATAATGGGGTTAATCTTATTATTACAATGGATATACGTTGGCTATGCTAATGCAATACTAACAGCAACTTCAAGTCAGATTATTACAGGGAATGCACCGCAAGTGGTTGCGTTATCAAGTGCAGATAAACATGGTTTTACGGTTAATGGTGTTTTTTACAGTGAGGCGAGTGGCACTATAAAGTCTAGTGAAGTGAAAGAATTTGATGGTAACTTAACGCTTAATGATTTTAAAGTGGCAACTTATGCACCAACAAACTTAGATAGGGTGAAAAATTATCGCGATATCGATGGTGATAATGCCGATCCTCAGCAACCATTTAAAGTAGAAATGACTAGTTATGGGTGGTATGACAATAGCGGAAAACGCATAACTGGTGATGATAAGAAAAAAATTATAGGTTGTGGAAGCGGTTTTTCAATGCCATTAAAATTGATAATTCAAACAAAAGTAAAAGCCTATTCTGAGTATGGGATCCCAAAAGAAAGTAAACCTAGTACATTAGCTAAAACATATCAAATAGCATCGAGATCTGAATTATGTTATGCCAAACCAAATGGCGCGATCATTTATCCCGATCGCCAATGGGGTAAACCTGGTGATAATCCAGATTTACATTATCTAATGTATTGGAACGCTTCAGATGGTCGGACACGCTCAAAAGGTGGTGGAGGTTATACCCAAGATTATGTGCCAGATTATGGTTTTAAAGTGGTTACTACGGTGTCTGGAGGTAGAAAATTTCCAACTACAGGTTTTCCTGGCGCTAAATTTCAATTACTAATGACAGGAGCTCAAACTGATTATCGCTATCAAATCATTAATAACCCAGGAAGTGGAGTTTCGATTGATCAAGATGGTATGGTTAAATTAATAAGTAAACCGACGGGAACAGTCACAGTAAGGGCGACATTAAAGAGAAATTCATCGATTAATCATGATTATAGTTTTACGCCAACGTCTGTTTGGGCTATACCTCAAGGCGATTTTAAAGCGCATAAGGAAAGTGCTTGGCAAAAGTGTGGGGGTATTAATAATGTTCTGGGTAGATATGAGCTAACTAATGCTCCTTTTACTTTTGAAAAAGATGATCCTGCCGTTTTTTGGGGCGGGATTTTAACGCGAGCTATTGATGGTTCACTATTTAGTGAGTGGGGATTTATCAATCAAAAGGCTTATCCTGACTCCCAATGGCGAAATGGTGTTTATTGGACAGGAAACAGATCGGATTATTCGGAAAGGCATTATCATGTCTATGCTGATTCAGGCCATGTTGGTGAAGGAGATGAAACGTGGATTAATTATGTAGCCTGTAGGGGATAGTGTTAATGGCCTAAGCTGTTGTAGGTGCCTTATCTAGTTTAAGGTGCCATTTTCACTTAGCCGTAGTAGCTAAAGCAAATTGATTGCATACTTATAAGTGATATTGGGTTAAGTGTTTAAATTTTAATAGATGATTCATTTTCGGTAAGTTGAGATGGGCAAGAATATCTTCCAGCAAAGGGGATATTATCTTTATTTCATTTTTATGACACAACAATCATATGCTGATTTTTATCTGCATTTAATAAATGGGTGCTTAACAAAACTTTACAAAAAAGTTGATAACATACAATGCATTTTCATCTAAAATAGGGTTAGGTTATTTTATTTATGTAATATGCTATAAATTTTGATTGCTTGTTAGATTAAGCTAACTATTTATATTATATAAAAAATTAAAAATAAGTATGAGGAATGATAATAATATGGTAAAATACAACTTGAAACCGAGCACCGAGCACCGAGCACCGAGCACCGAGCA
>NZ_LZHO01000085.1:0-3479 GCF_001690895.1 Gilliamella sp. Nev5-1
TGAATTAGCATTAAAGGATGAATTTGATCTTGCAGAACAACCAGATAAATTTGTGAAAAATATTAGAGATAACTTATCTAAAATAGGGCAAACAATATATCACCTAATTGAATTTAAAATGAATTTGTCAAAAATTTATTTTATTCCAAGTAGCCGACTAAATCAATTTAGAAGAGAAATTATCGATAATTTAACCGCCGCTAGATTAGCCAATTATCATTGTAAGACACGTAAGCCAGAATTAAAACCAACACCAATTTACCCAGAGACACACTTAAGTTACTTAGCCAATGTATATAACCATAAAGCTAAGGAATTTTATGCACAACATGGCGTAAAATTAATTGAAAGTGCGTATGAAGCACACGAAATAAAAGATGATGTCCCACTAATGATAACGAAACATTGTTTACGATTTGCGTTTAATTTATGTCCAAAACAAGCAAAAGGAATCCAAGGAGTAAAAAACAAAGTAACGCCAATGAAATTGATTCAAAACAATGAAGAATTATTATTAAAGTTCAATTGTAAAGCTTGTGAAATGCAAGTTTGGGGAAAAATCAAAAGCCACATCTTAAAAAAACCGTTACCTGGTAGTGATGTTATTTTTATGACAAAGAATTAAATTACTATAATAACAAAAATAACAAAAAAATTTAGTTTTAAATTGATGAGAACAGATATAAAGCAGTAGTTTCAAAAAATAAAGTTAGTAATGCAAGCTGGAATTAATTCTATAATTACCTGTTTTGTAAACTAAGTTTATTCATTATCACTAAAGCGCCTATTTGTGAAACTATGCTTGGTTAATCAAATAGGCATTTGCCTATCAACACACTTTAATTAGCAACATAAAGCCTGTTTAAGTGGCACCAAGCTTAATTGTAAGTATCCGAAACAAAGGTGATGAGGTGGCAGAAAGTACCGTTGTAAATAAACACAATAAAAACAGTCAGAAAACACATTGATTTTATTTAACTTTTTTTTAACAACTTTGAAGGACAAAGTTCCTAGCATTAAAAAAGAAGAGCGCCGATAAACGGCCAATTAAACAGCCGACAAGTTATAACATAATTGATTTTAATGGTCATTTATTCTTCATTCTTAATTCACAAATTGATTAATTTAATTTTTTGTTGGTGGGTTATGTTTTTTTATTTGAGGTCATGATTATGCTAGTTTCATCGTCTAGTTTTACGTACGTTTATCGTGGTACGCAAAATGTCATTATGCGTACCACGATAAAAATATCTATGAAACTTTAAGTCCTTTATCGTCCGTATCAGTTCTAATTATTAATTGCCACTTAACGTCTTTTGATTGAGTATTTTGTCAATCAATTATTACTAGAACAGGAAAAATCTCATATTCAAAAGCTAATCGAATTTATACTTTTTATCGATTATTACTAAATGACGGTTATCAATTTGTTAAGAACTCTATGTCACAAAAAACTTTTTGGCTGTACGAAAAAGACTTGTTATTAATTGGTTTAAGTAAAATGCAATTATAAAACTTACAACAACAAAAAAATAACGTAATTCCGTTGCGCAGAGTTATTAATATTGATTTTAGTCATCAGTGTCCGAGTGGGTACGTAGAGCCGACATCATTTTACGATGATATAATTCACAACAACCTTATTTAACATAATATACATTATTCTAACGTATTGATTTTAATGATTATTTATTTTTGTTAATTTGTTAGTAGATTGATTAATTTACCATTTTACTGGTAAATCGTGTTTTTTAAATTGAGGTCATGATTATACAGGTTTCATCGTCTAGTTTTACGTACGTTTATCGTGGTACGCATAATGTATATTATGTTAAATAAGGTTGTTGTGAATTATATCATCGTAAAATGATGTCGGCTCTACGTACCCACTCGGACACTGATGACTAAAATCAATATTAATAACTCTGCGCAACGGAATTACGTTATTTTTTTGTTGTTGTAAGTTTTATAATTGCATTTTACTTAAACCAATTAATAACAAGTCTTTTTCGTACAGCCAAAAAGTTTTTTGTGACATAGAGTTCTTAACAAATTGATAACCGTCATTTAGTAATAATCGATAAAAAGTATAAATTCGATTAGCTTTTGAATATGAGATTTTTCCTGTTCTAGTAATAATTGATTGACAAAATACTCAATCAAAAGACGTTAAGTGGCAATTAATAATTAGAACTGATACGGACGATAAAGGACTTAAAGTTTCATAGATATTTTTATCGTGGTACGCATAATGACATTTTGCGTACCACGATAAACGTACGTAAAACTAGACGATGAAACTAGCATAATCATGACCTCAAATAAAAAAACATAACCCACCAACAAAAAATTAAATTAATCAATTTGTGAATTAAGAATGAAGAATAAATGACCATTAAAATCAATTATGTTATAACTTGTCGGCTGTTTAATTGGCCGTTTATCGGCGCTCTTCTTTTTTAATGCTAGGAACTTTGTCCTTCAAAGTTGTTAAAAAAAAGTTAAATAAAATCAATGTGTTTTCTGACTGTTTTTATTGTGTTTATTTACAACGGTACTTTCTGCCACCTCATCACCTTTGTTTCGGATACTTACAATTAAGCTTGGTGCCACTTAAACAGGCTTTATGTTGCTAATTAAAGTGTGTTGATAGGCAAATGCCTATTTGATTAACCAAGCATAGTTTCACAAATAGGCGCTTTAGTGATAATGAATAAACTTAGTTTACAAAACAGGTAATTATAGAATTAATTCCAGCTTGCATTACTAACTTTATTTTTTGAAACTACTGCTTTATATCTGTTCTCATCAATTTAAAACTAAATTTTTTTGTTATTTTTGTTATTATAGTAATTTAATTCTTTGTCATAAAAATAACATCACTACCAGGTAACGGTTTTTTTAAGATGTGGCTTTTGATTTTTCCCCAAACTTGCATTTCACAAGCTTTACAATTGAACTTTAATAATAATTCTTCATTGTTTTGAATCAATTTCATTGGCGTTACTTTGTTTTTTACTCCTTGGATTCCTTTTGCTTGTTTTGGACATAAATTAAACGCAAATCGTAAACAATGTTTCGTTATCATTAGTGGGACATCATCTTTTATTTCGTGTGCTTCATACGCACTTTCAATTAATTTTACGCCATGTTGTGCATAAAATTCCTTAGCTTTATGGTTATATACATTGGCTAAGTAACTTAAGTGTGTCTCTGGGTAAATTGGTGTTGGTTTTAATTCTGGCTTACGTGTCTTACAATGATAATTGGCTAATCTAGCGGCGGTTAAATTATCGATAATTTCTCTTCTAAATTGATTTAGTCGGCTACTTGGAATAAAATAAATTTTTGACAAATTCATTTTAAATTCAATTAGGTGATATATTGTTTGCCCTATTTTAGATAAGTTATCTCTAATATTTTTCACAAATTTATCTGGTTGTTCTGCAAGATCAAATTCATCCTTTAATGCTAATTCA